>SVHQ01000013.1 GCA_015055785.1 Clostridiales bacterium
GTGTGCCTGTCGGGAAAGATTCTTTTTATCGCATCTCTCGCAACGTCCCTATTCGTATGCGTCGCTTTCTCAAAGTCAATCATATGTAAGATTCTTTTGAGCATTGGCGAAATAGGTATCTTACGGACAATCTCTTTACGTCCTTTTCTTGTCTTTTCCGATATGCAGGTGATATACTGACCATCGTATTCCGCAGTTTTCAATTCGCCTACGCGCATACCCGTATACATTAACAGTAACAGAGCGCTGTTTCCGTGATAATGAGGATGTTGCTTACAAAAGTCGATGATTTGCTTTTCTTCGTCTTTTGTAAAGGCGCGTCCTTTTTTCACTTCGTAGTGATTGAGCACGATTTTACCCATCGGGTTCGTTAACTTAGGATAGTCACTCACGATAACGTCAAACATCGCCGTCAGCATAACTTTCAGCTTTTGCGCCGTTCGGTTCTTGCCTTGATCAGCATAAGAGAAAAGCAAATCTTGCACCTCTTTACGGGTTATTTCCGCCAACGACATTTCCCCAAAGGCAGGAAGCAAGTTCACTCGAACGAGTTGTTCATAGCCCTTAAACGTGCTTTCTTTGACCGTTCGGGACTTCTCTTTCAGCCACTCGGCAGCGTAATCCTTAAACAGCGGATGCATGTATCAATCCTGTTTCCCTATCTATACACTCTCTTTTTATGGACGAATCCACTGCCACACTTGAAACACATAGCAAACAAAACCGCTCTTGATTCATGCTATCACCTACCTTTTTTATTGATTTTTTGCCTGTTGAAATAATAAAAACACGAACAAATGTTCGTGTTTTTATTATACTATTATGGGAAATATTTGTCAAGCGTTCGTTGATACTTTTTTTGTTTTTATTCTAAAAAATAAAACCGATATCTATTATTAATTTCTTTACGGCCACCCATGCATCAATCAACACCAATCTTAGTTTAGGCACTTAATTCCAACTATCCACCTATTATATACTTTGACCGCTTTGTTTTTTGATTTTTGCTTAAAGCAACCATTATCGCTCTTTAAAAGCAATCCCTTTCACTCACGCGAATTTTGAGATAATACACTCTGATTAAAAAAAATCTCTATACCACTCTATCGTTTCTTTTAGCCCTTCAAAAAAGCCCCTTTGCGGTTTCCAACCAAGCTCTGAATGAATCTTATTACAATTCAAAGCGTATTTTTTATCGTGTCCTTTGCGATCTGTTACGAATGTGATTAAATCTTCTGATTTACCCAGTCTCTTTAATATTTCTTTAATCAGCGTAACATTGGGAAACAATGTTCCGCCGCCGACATTATAAACACTCCCCCAAGGAGCATTACGGACAATCATATCAATAGCGCGGCAATGGTCGTCAACATATATCCAATCCCTAACATTCAACCCATCCCCATAAATCGGGAACAACTTATTGCTTAACGCATATTCAATTACTTTCGGTATCAGTTTTTCTGTATGTTGATACTTCCCGTAATTATTTGTCGAACGGCTAATAGACACCGATAACCCATATGTTCTAAAGTATGAAAGAACTAACATATCAGCCGCAGCCTTGCTTGCACTATACGGAGAACTTGGTTTCAATGGAGAATTTTCAGTGAATAGATCATTGTTATCTAACGGCAACTCCCCATACACCTCGTCCGTTGAAACTTGATGAAACCGTTTTATTCCATATTGCAAGCACACATCAAGAAGCGTTTGCACCCCAAGAATATTTGTTTCAAGAAATATTCTTGGTTTTTCAATAGAACGGTCAACGTGGCTTTCAGCTGCAAAATTTACCACAATGTCGGGAGTCTCGCTTTGAAAAATTCTCTCCATTGCTTGCCGATCACAAATATTTGCTTTATAAAAATTGAATTTATCGCAATCTTTTATTTCTTTAAGCACAGAAATATTGGCTGCATAAGTCAAACAATCTATACCTATAACCGTGTCCTCGGTATAATTGTTAAGCCAATATTTTGTAAAATTTGCACCAATAAATCCAGCGCAACCAGTTATTAAAATTCTCATTTTTACTATATCTTTGGTTTATACCTTATTGCAAACGTATTCGTCTGTTGCTCCTTCGCGAGCAATAATTCTTGCTGGATTGCCAACAACTACGGAATGGTCTGGAACATCAAAATTAACAAAAGTATTAGGCGCTATTAAAACGTCTGTCCCTATAGTTACTCGACCCACAATTACAGCATTTGTTCCAATCCAAACATTATCGGAAATAGTCGGTACTCCTTGCCTTTTACCACGATTTTCCTGACCAATTGTCACCCCCGTTGCAATATTAACGTTTTTCCCAATGATAACATTTGGATTTATAATGATTCTTCCATAGTGTCCAATATAAAATCCCTCTCCTATGTTTACAGTATGAGGAATTTGAATTAACGTCTTTTCTTGTAGCTTCTTTAATCGCCAACGATAAAACAAACGAGAAATCTTATTTTTCGCCGAAGAACATTTTCTCAACGCCAGCAAATATTTAATCTGCGGAGGACGAGCCAACCTTTGACGAAAAGTTTCTTTTTCTCTTCCATAATATCTATATAAATCTTTTTTAAAAATTTTATTCATTTTTCCCTTTACTTTTTAAGATTATTACAATCCTAATTTTTTTATAAATTCTTTTTGAGCATGCCGTTGTTTCTTGTCAATTTTAGAAACCATTGCAATTTCTCTCGTTGCATTTTTATTCGTTTCTTTTACAAATAAAATCTTACCCCATCTCCTAACGAGATAAAAGGGATATAGTATCGGATATTTTTTTAAAGACGGATATTTAATCGCTAAACTCTTATATGAAGGGAAAAGACGAGAGAACAGATATTTGCCTTTCCCGCCCCTTTTCGTTTGCTGCGTCAATACCCTATTCCCCATGGTCCCATAGACGCCACCGCGAAAGATATATTCCGCCATCTGTTTCGTCAATTCGTTGTGCTCGGCGTTCTGCCCCCAAACGAGACTTAATTGTCTGACAACCCGCTCAAAGCGTTCAACCTTTGCAATTTTCAAAAAGACATCCGTTTCTTTTCTCAAATCCAAAACTCTATATAATACCCATAGATCCACGAATGGTTTAATCCCACAGCCACCATATTCAAAATGCTTAATCATATGCGTAATATGATAAACATAAAGCACCTCATCAGGTATTACATTATGAAATCCCAAATCTTTTTTTGGTTTTGCGTAAGACCAAATTTTCGATAAAATCTCTTTACCATATTTATCTCCTTCCGTCAAATCAAAGTGCAATTCCAAATGCATCCCACTAACGGAAAACAACGAAATATCATGGGATGACTCCACCTCATCACTTGTAAATCCCAACTTCCTCTTTAAAATTTGTATCGCATTCGTTACATCTTTTCTCTTCACTAAAATATCGATATCGCAGCTCGTACGCATCCAAGGTTCAGGATAATATTGCCTTACTACTGCTCCTTTTAATGGAATAAACGGGATTTTCTCTTTTTCAAACACCTCACAAACACGGTCCAATTCATACTGCAATTGTTCATAACGATACACTGCCATATTCCGTTCTTTCAAAAAACGTTTTTGAGCTTCAGAACCATCAAGCAACAGCCCGTTCTTATCCAAAGCATCGCCAACCAAATGAGCCAAATCATGCCGTTTGGAAAGATTATAAAGACCTTTCAAGACATCTTCTGTTATTAAATTTTTATCAGATTCGCAAAGTTCTGCACTATTAACCTCAAAACGCAACAATGCGAATAATATTCTTATCAGATCTTTATCCATTTTTCCTTTTATTATAAGATGGTTGTATCCCAAATATCCACGTCATTGTCTTCAAAAACTGCCTTTAATCGTTGGTGCACCACTTCTTTGGACACACCTTTTTTAAGAATAACTTGCAAAAATCCACCGCCACCAGCGCCGCATACAAGTCTACCATCGATAAATCCTTCAATGCTCGTAAAAATATAATCTATCAGCGTATTAGAGCTCCCTTTATCAATTTTCTTGGATAACTCCCAATGCCGATCCAACAATTTCGCAAAAGCATCTATGTCCCCTTTTTCCAATTCTGTACGCATCAACGTCGCTACTTTTTGTATTTCACCCAACGCATATACAGAATCTTGCTCGTTGCCAATATATCTACCCACAACGTCCCGCAATAAATTTCTCGCCAAACGTCTTTGCCCCGTATAAATCAAGACAAAACGTTCGTTCAACTCTTGTTTTGTCCATTCGGAAATGGTTACGGATTCCACAACGATTTTTTGTTCAATGCCTGCCTTCGTCGTAATATACTTGATCCCTTCCGCAACGCCGCCCACCTGGTCCTGCCAACCTCCGCCTGTGGACATAATTTGTTCCATGCACAGCACGTGCGAATATAAATCGGACTGAGTATATTCAATGCCCATGAACTCAAAAATTGCTTTTACGCAAGCTGCCGATAAAATACTGCTTGTGCCAAGTCCACTGCCCTTAGGAACGCCCGTCACTTCGCTTTGCATCGAAAATCCGCCGCCTAAACGAGTTAAAATCTCGTCTAAATTTCCGCCTTTTTGCGGAATAATACCACACGCTAACAAAGCCGCTTTTTGTAATGCAAACGAATCGTAAGGATCACCTGTCGCCTGCAAGTCTTCAATTCGATCAAACTCCCCATGCACATCCATGTCGCGGCTATCAAAAACAATTTTCTTTTCTTTGATTTTTTTGAGTGTTACCGTAACAGGCTTTTCACCATTTAATAAAATGGCAGCATTTAATACAGTTCCACCATTTTCATTACAATACGGCGGAGTATCACTCCAACCGCCACCCCAATTCACGCGCAATGGCAATTTTACTTCGTGGACGGATTTTGCAATTTTGCAAGTGTTATTATATTGTAATTCGCCCAAACAATGTTCTAATATCGATTCTTGGATACATTTGAAGCTTGCCGCAATATGCTTGTCCCCTTCAAGTCCTCCCAAGGCTTTACCGATATAATAATGCAAACGCATTCTTTCAAAGCAATCCGATTTTTTAAGTCGTTTCTCCAACCATTCCTGTTGAATCGGCGTCAACTTTTTAGACTTCAATACTTCTTGCGCTTTGGACGCTGGCTTTTTCTCTCGAATATACTTCACAAGTCCATCCATACGGACAAGTTCTTGCATACGCTTATCCCACGCAATAATTGCCTTGGGATCGGCTTCATTAAACCCAGAGCAAAGGCTCTTTCTACTTGCATTTTTCCAAGCGATCACGTTCCCCTCGCCATTTGCAAGTGCATAAACGTTTAATGCCGCTTGAACTGCTTCCTGTATTGTATCGCAAGCTGGATATAAATTTGCGGTCCAAAGCGTACGGTTTTCGTCTTCCCACAAATCATTTTCTTCTATATTGTTAATACGCAAAAAATCAGTAAGTGTTGTCGTCAAAAAGCCACAATTATCTTTCAGCTCTCCTTTCGGATTATCATCAGTCCCATAAATACGAACAACAAACTTACCGTCCTTTTGCTTTAATCCGTGCAAAACGACATTAGACGGAATAGTTTCATCGTGAATATCAATATAAGAAAGCAATACGTTGTCGCCGATCGTTGCGCTGCGGTGCACATAACTGACTTCCAAATAACAATTTTTGCCAATCTTTGCTTTATTCGATAGTACGCTGTTATACGCCGCCGTATTGTCGCCAATACTACTCCCAATTTGATTTCCCCAGTCCAAAGCTTCATAAGCAACAATTTCAGAGTTCATCAAACGTAAAATTTCTTTTGTAGTTCCAAAATGAATGAATTTCGCAGGCGCTAAGCGCAACAACTTCATTCTATAAGGGCGTAAAGCCGCCCAAACAGCCGTCCGCTCTTCTTTCAGTTCATCACAAAATTTCCCTTCGGGCTTTTCCTTATAAAAATCTTCCAAGGTGGAATCGCTCGCCAAAGGATATATAAAATCCCCGTATAAAGACAAGCGAACATTTTCATTAACAAACCGTGCATATTTTTGCGCATCCAACTTTCCATTGGTAGAAATTAGAGAATACAACGACGAGAGCATATCCCCTGAAAAAATTACTGCGCCTGTATCGATATCGACTGCATTGCGTTCATTGAGCGCACCCTGTCTACGCAAAGATTCTACCGACTGCTTGTGCAAAAATTTCTTGACGTTACCATCATCACCAATTAAATACACCCCGTGGTTTTTACCTGTTTCAACGTCTTCCTTAAACGAAATTGCCGCCGCTCCTCTGCCACTATAATCCACTTGCAAAGGATTAAACAGCAATAACACGTCTCCCGAAAGCAATACCATCCCCTCGCGTATGCGAGAAGGCATACTGGACATAGCAATTATAAACTCATCAAATAACGTTGACAATCTTCCGTTTGGCAACATATGCGGAACAGGCGAAAATAATTTACCTAACGCAGAATACTGCGGTACACGCTTGGAATCCCCACCCGAATGAATAACAAGAATAGTAAGCCCTGAGAAATCCGCACTACCCCTATGTTCGGCAATATAGCGGATAACGCCAAGTGTAGCACCACCGCTCCCCACTCTTTTCCCACCGTCATCAGGGATAACAGCAAAGTGCGTACGCGTTGGCAAAAGCCCCGCCTTTTGACGTTCTTCGATTTGCATACGGAAAGAAACCGCTTGTCCTTCATTAGACGCAGTTAAAATCACATAATCCCAGCATAAGAATCTTTCGCTAGTTAACGAGCGATTATAATCATCCCAAGTATCTTGGTATGATTGTGATAAAAATAATGACGTTAATTTATTCATAAGTTGCTTGTTTATTCTTTATTTTTTAATTAGTTTCCAAACCCCTATTTTTTTAAGAAGTTTCGCTAAATTTTCTTTCATAGATCTCTGATATGGTGCATACTTTTTTGTTGCTTTACTAAGCGATATCTTTTCTATCTCCGCAAAAAAAGATATTCTCTTTTTATGTGGTACGGTTGACTTGATTGCCGAAGGATTTTCTCGTATCGCTTTATCAATATCCACCTCCTGCTTATCGCAGTCTTTTTCTATCTCCGCAAAAGCTCGCATCCCCTTGTCTGAATGAATCAATATCAAAGAAATACCTTTATCATCATCTTCTTGGTTTAAAACACGTTCTGCTCCCCAACAATCGGCAAGCGTTATATCCGAATTCCTATTCAATCCTTTAAAGTGGCAGTCGTGACAAGACGGTCTTAAACACACATCACTTAAGAATAAACGCATATACGCATCATCTTCATGTAGCTTTTGGTAAATTTCACCGTTCGAAAATTCCATTTTCATAGAGTATGCACGCCATCCGGTACATTTATCTCGAAAGGAAATTCTTTGAGCGACCGCCCCATATTTTTTCTCTTGATATCTCACATACTTATCCCAGACTTTCGGGGAAGGAACTCCGTGGCAAACTATATCCACACAACATAAATTGGGGTATTCTTTACCTAAAAATGCTCTTAAGCCGCCAATTTGACAGGGCGTCCCAACAAACAAAACTTCTCTCCCCATAGATAAAAATTGTTTAGCCTGCAAATAAGTTTGTCCTACCGTGCTTTGTACATATTTGGAGCCCATCAATTTCCCAATATCCGCTTCGTTTTCAATAAACGTATGTACAACTTGGCGGTTGTCATCGATACACGCGCCAAACACAACCCCACCCTTTTGAATAGTCACAATAGCCAATGCAAAAAATACACCGCCCGATGAACTCGTTCTCCTTACTTGCTCTTGGCGATTAATAGCCGCATATGCTTTCGGCTTCTTTGCCTCCGTTGATAGTTTTGCATTTAAAATAGGACATACCACCGTACACTTTCCGCATCGCAAACACGCTTCCTCGTTCACATGAGGGTATAAAAACCCTTCCGCATCAGCCATCATTGTAATACAGTTTTTAGGGCATACGGACAAGCACGCATGACAACCACTACATTTTTCTTTCTCTTGAATATCAATCATTTCTTTTTTATTATTTTATTTGCTATCTTACGAATAGGTTTTAAAAGCAAATCCTTCTCGTAAGCGTTCATTCCTATAAACCACATGGATGCACAATAAATCGCCGTATATACTATAATAAACAGCAATAACGCCCAAATAGAATACAAGTCGATAAACTGCATAATCAAGATTCCACAGGCAATCGGAATAATCAACCCCAAAGATAATCTTAAAATACTCCCCCAAAACGCCAAAATATTCAGATTGCACGCTTTTTGATAGTAAATATTCATAATAAGCCCGTTCGCCAAAACAAGCGATACCGCCGTACCCAATGCCGCACCGATGGCACCATACCTTTGACAAAGGAATATAGACAAAACCAAGTTGATAATCGCCATTACAAGATAGGCAAGACTTCTAAACTTATGCTTATTTAATGCCCGCTGTATTTCAATTCCTACATTTTGAATTAGCGAAATGGATGCTGGAAAAACCAAAAGCAATACGACAAAATAGGATTCTTCGTAGCCAACGCCCGACCAATAGTATATAAAAGGTTGTCCAAAAAACACGACACCACTTGCCACCAAGCCTAAAATTAGAAACTGTACTCTACCGACCTTAATAAACAGATCTGTTAATACTTTTCTTTGTTCAAATGAATCCTTTTTGGTTTCGTTAACCAAATGGTGCACACGCGGCGTAAACACACCGGAAATAGAAGTTGACATCATCATATAATATTGATACAAAGAATACCCTACTGCGTAAACAGCCACAACTTCCGTCCCCTTGTATCTCCCCAATAAAAATTTGTCAATATTCCAATTGATTTGATCTACGATAAGGTTGATCGCAATAAAACTTGTATATATAAATAAACTTTTAAATACGCCTTTTTCAAAACCGTGAAAGATAAATTTATTTTTTAAAACTTTTTTGACGTATATAAAATAGCAAAAATCCGTCAATACTGACAAGCCCAACGACACGGAAACCATAGCAATGGAACGATAACCTAAAAACAGTAACGGCAATGTCACCAAGGGGCTGACAACCGTACGGAGCATCCCTAAAACCTTTAAAAATACAAATCTTTCGTTTGCAGAAATAATGGTTGTAAAAACGCTCATCGGAAAGGATAATGCCATATTAACACCCAAAAGAAGCATCAATATCTTTGCGGTCGCGTATTCATTTACCGTTAACCCCTTATCAAATATCCACTTTAAATTAAAGCTTAAAAATAGGCTACCGATCAAGGAAACAATACCGATTATGGTAAAAATAATCATAAACAAGCCGTTCAGCTTGTAAATGTTTTCTGTATCGCCCGCCTGTTTATATTTGGAATAATACCGAATATATCCCGCATTGAACCCGAGATTTAAAATGGATAATAATGAAATAATAGACGCTACCGTGCTGTATAATCCATACTCACTTTTCCCAAGCAAGCGAATCATAAACGGATGATAAACAAGACTAATAACGACGCTTAATATCATTTGCGCATACGAAAGAATCGAGCCCAATTTTAATTGTTTTGAAGTATTCATATCACGTTACTCTTCTAGATGTTTTTGTAAGTATTTAAAAGATTTCTCTTTCATTCTCTCGTATTGTAAACATTGTTTTGCATAATCGATTTTACCTGTATTCTCTATCATGGAAAGCGAATCTTTATCTATTTCTTCGATAAATCGACCTTCTAATTCTAATAAACTCATCAACGAATATAATCGTCCCGCCATCCCTTTATGCCGTTTACGTCCAAACGTGAAAAATTCTTTTTCAAAGTGCCACGAAAAAACGGAGGCGTGAAAACTATCTGTAAATACGATATCCGCATTTTTAATAAGCGCCAAAAAATCCTGCGGACTAGCATCCGTCAAACAAACATCCCCAAAGCCCTCATCTGCTTTATGGAAATTAGCGGGATAATGCGGGAAAGTTACTATTTTTAACCCGTACTTTTGGGCGTATTCCTTCGCCACTTTGCGATGCACTTTATCATCACCTAAAAAATAGCAAAGCATGTATTTTTTATCAATTTTTCTCTCGGACGCTATGTTTTCCCAATCCGCACGCGTTAATAACAAGGTAGGGTCTAAACACCAAACCACTTCTTTTTCCGTATAAGGCTTTAATAATTCAACCGCATCTTTTTCTCGTACAGAAACGCCGTCGAATTTATCCAGCTCGCTTTCAAAAACCTCGCGCAACCGTTCGTCTACGGAAGTTTTTCCAATGCTTGCTGCATAGGCAATCTTCTTCTTCCTAGGAGGCACAAATCCTAAAAAATATGGCGAATCTATTTCACCACACCCCCATACCTGATCGCTACCCGTAATGAAAGCATCGTATTTTTCAAGACAATTCTCCAATTCCGTTTGCAAATAAACCTCGCTATGCGGAACCAACGCGTAAAAACTTTCAAACGCTCTTTTCCGTTCTTCTACGAGCGAATGCAAGGTTGCGTTAGATTTCTTCTCTTTCCTTGCTGAAAACATCCTTTTTATCTTTTTTAAAACTTTAACGACGTTAAAATACTCATACCAAGCAGGTTTTCTAGGCGCATTTGTGATTACACGCTGCACTAAGATTTGTTCCGCGATATAGCCTTGTTGACGTAGTACTTCGCACAAAGCATACGACTGTAACACACCACCGAAATTCAAACTGTTGTAATATAATGTAGTAATACCTATTTTTGTTTGTTTTTCCATATCACAACCTTACTTTTTCTTTCTGATAAAAGCTTTTTTAATCGCACCAAAAAATCCGTATTTTTGAATGACGTAAATCGTAATGTTTATTTTATTCCCCAACCATTTACCGAAAAATTTTCGCAACTTAGGGCCGCGCTCCCCTTCGCGCTTATCATACCATTCAGCCCAAGACGCATCGTAGTGATGAATTGAATACGTGTTTTTTGTAATTATTAATTTCTTCGTATCCACATCTTTAGGCGCAAAATATTCTTTGGGATAAATCTTCAGCCCTGCAACTTCTTGCACGTGGTCCCCCGACTGCAATCCGTGCTTTAACAATGGTTCTGTCGCAAATAAAACCACCGTTTTTACTGCGCTGTAATTTCCATCTGAACAAAAGTGACTGTTATTATAGTCTTCCAAGATTTCTTTATAAATGGGCATCCCTGCTGTAGCTGCAATCCCCAATCCTGGCGCAACGGCTATATTCGAATCGTCGCTTTCCGTACCGTTTCTCTCGCAACCCATAAACGGCCCATTTTTTAATATTTCGTCAAAGGGCTTAATTACTTCCACGTCTGTATCAAAATACACCCCGCCATATTGATACAAAATATCAAACCGAACATAATCGCTTACAAACGCGTACTTTTTGGCTTCATAAGCCTCTTTGATATAAGGAATTTTATTGACGTCGTAATTATCTTCGTTCCATTCCTTTATCTCATAATCGGGGAAATATTTTTTCCAACTTTCAATACATTTTTGTGCTAATTCAGGCAAAGGATTACGCCCAAACCAGCAGTAATGTATAATTTTAGGAATTCCCATGGTTTACTCCCTTTTATATTACAATTTTTCCCAATCTAAATCAAAGATATTTCCTTTTGCCTCTTTGGGCGCAAGCACTTTTTTATCGGGATTTGTGTTTAAGTAAGCCGCCCACCAACCGAACGTGCTTTCAGAAATAAATTGATTCTTACAGCTTGATAACAGGAAAAATTCGTCAACGTCCTTTGTTGCAGTCGCCACGTCAATGATGGTAACATCGTCACGGCTACCATAGCATTCTTTCACCCATTGCACGTCATCTGAAACGATAAAAAACTGGCAGTCGGGTATTTGCTTTTTAAACCATTCCAATCCTTTATCGTAATATTCTTGTCCTTTATCCCAACCCAAGGAAACAAAATCTCCTCGGCGAATATGCACCCCTACGCTATTTGCGTTTTGTATTTTCTTCAAGTGCTTTGCGCTTTCTTCTTCCAATGCATAATTAGGAACAAACTGCCTCTTTAAATCCAACAAATATTTGTCAAAATAGTTTAAATTTTGCCAAAAACCGTATAAAGCAGCGCCGTCTTTCTCAATGTTTTGAAATAATACAGATTGATCTTCACGGCAAGCATTTATATTTTCGCAAATAAAAGGGCATCGCTTTCCGTTCACACGGATTTTTTTCGGAAAACCAAACTTCACTCGAAAACGATAAGAGGCAAAATCTTTCGCTTTACCAACGAATTTTTTGAAATCCAACGCAAGCTTACTTAAATTATTTTCTCGAACACTTCCTTTTTTCGTCTTTTGTATATAAGAAAACCAACTTACGTCTAACTCCACGTCCTGCTCCAATTCTTTTGCCAACGCGTACGCCGTTGCATATTGAAACAGTTGATTGCCAAATCCTGCCTGTATAACGCTTCTAATCATATTAGTATGTCTCCAATAAGCTTTCAAATATCTGTGCTTGTTCTTCGTTTCCTACTTTTTCCGCCTGTAAATTCTTACTTAAGCAATTGCGTAATTGTTCGTCTTCCATCAGCTGCTCAATTTTATTTGCAACATCTTCCGCCGTCATTTCAGCAATAAGTGCCGTTTTTCCATCTTCAAACTGATCAAAAACAGAAGGAAAACAAGTAACTACTACTGGTTTCGCTAATGCCTTCGCCTCATCCAACGAAACAGACTTCCCTTCAATTCTAGATGTTTGTACATAAATATCGGAATCCTTAAGATATGCATACGGGTTAACTTTTGCGCCTAACAATATAAAATACTCTGAAATTCCGTTCTCCACAATTAATTCTTCCAACGAAGGACGCTGTTCACCGTCGCCAAGAATATACCAACGAAAGTTCTTTCCTTTATCTTTCAAAATTTTTGTGGCAGCAACAGCAAGATCCAATCCCTTTGTATAAATATCAAAGCGAACCAAAGATGAGATGCGGAAACCGTCAAACCCATCCATATATCCCTCTCCTCTTGCCGCCATATTTCGTATGGTTTTAACCGAACAGATATTTTCTACTACACAACATCTATCAGCAAGATCTGGGAACTTTTGTTTAAGCGAATCCACGCATTTTTGCGAAATCGTAACTATATGATCCAAATACGGATAATACTTTCTATCCGCTTTATATAACATGAAATCTGTTTCATTTACTAAATAATCGCTATGGACATACCCAATTTTTACATCCGCATCAACATTCTCCACAAGATAATAAATACATCTCCCGCCCGCATAAGCGATTGCCGCGTCGTAATGCTTATCAATCTTTTTTGTGTGTTTGCCGATATACGTATCCATGGCGCAGATATGCTTATGCAGTCCCCCCGTTAAGCGCGCCCAACAGCAAGATAAAGAATATCCTACCCACTTTACCCAACGCCGAAATCCCAAGGTTTTTAAATTTTTAAAAACCCTTTTAGGGTGCGGGTCGCGGAATTCTCTTTCCAACTGTTCTGGTAATATATTAATACTTTTGGGAATAAGAGGAATCAGCAATCCTTCTTGCTCCATAATTAAAAAATCAATCTGATATTTCCCCTCGATTTCGTTAAACAACGATAATAAACTTTTTGCTATTCCCCCCACAGGAAAAGTATCCATAATAAACAAAAGCTTTTTCATCTTCGTTGTTCCTATTTCTCCGATGTCTCTTTTTTCCAACACATACCCAATAATAAGTACGCAAAAATCATAAAGTAATTATTGCAAAACAATACGCTCTCGAAGGTGTTCAAGAAAATCAAACATATAAATCCGATTAAAAATAAGTTGCTTTTTTCATTTTCCTTAAAGGATTTTTCAAAAATAAAAATCAAAACGGCAAAGAAAATAATCCAACCAACCAAACCAAATTGCGTCAGAACATCCAAAGAGAAATTATGGAAATACGTTGTACGATAGCCCAACGTACCAAACCAAGGATTTTCTCTAAATTTTTCTACAGCCGCAGCCCACACCTCTTCTCTACCATTCAACCCGCTTTTATCAAATACATCCAATAAAACGTTGGATATTATTTTAAACAGTTTTGTAGACGAAGCAATTTCAAAGAAAAGCGGCAACAAAATATTCAACGCCAAAATCGTAATGTAAAAAATGCGAAACGCGGTTCGATTGGAGTACAACTTCTTAAACAAACACGCAAGCAAAAATATTACAAATGCCAAAAACGCGCTTCGATTTTCCAATTGCAAAATTAAGACAGACACCAAAATTATGGTAATAAGAATTGCCCAAGTTTTCCACTTTGCTTTCACCATCATCAAACATGCAATACCAAAAATGGCAACGGGCAAAATAGCTATTGCAGAATTAGAATTCCACCCTGAAAGTAAGCTCCCTGGCAGAAAGAGTGCTATCATAACAACGGCATATACTGAACACGCCACACCGCATGCTGCAAATTTCTTGTCGTCCCACTTCAGCTTAGAAAAGGCATTCATCCATACTGATATTCCAAACAGCGTCACAAGATTGGTTAATTGGTAAAAGCTTTTCCACGAAAATACCATTGCTACGCCATATAAAAGACAAGTTACCAATAAAAGAGTATCTATTGAATACACGCGCTGTCTTTTCATGCTATTTGCGGCTATACCGAAAAGAAGTAAAACCAATGTCAGTAACGTAGCAATTTCCGTATAAGAGATAGAATATGCATAACCTGAAAGAGCAAAAACGTTAGAGAACGCCAACAACAATATCGCTATTACAAAAAATGTATTATCCTGCTTCTTTTTTTCTATCATACAGTTTTCCCTTCATAAAGTTCCGTCAATTGAGCAACGATAGAACCCACGTCGTATTTCTTTTCGCAAAAGGCTTGCCAAATAGTGAATTCGTCAACACACCTTTCCTTTGCCTCCAGCAAAGCTTTTACCCAAGTAGAAAGCTCCGACTCTAAATTGCAACGGGAAATCAATCCCAACCCCATATCTATCTTTTCCGTAATATTATTGGAAATAACACACGGCAAACCGCTCGCCTGTGCTTCTACCAGCGTTACGGGATTTCCTTCAAACAAAGACGGCATCAAAAAGACATCCACCGTTTTCAATATTTGAGAAATATCCTCTCGAAGTCCTAACAAAAAAACATTGGCTTGCAAGTTCTCCTCTTTGATTCTATTGGCAATCTTTTCCCATAACTCGCCTTGCCCTACCAATAACATTTTAAAGGCAACTCCACTGTCCTTTAAATATTTTGCTAAGGCTATCATGAACTCATGATTTTTCACGGGCGCAAAACGAGCAACATTAGCAATTATCAAATCGTTATCTTCTATCCCCCATCTCGCCCTTTCTTCCAAAGATATTGGTTCTGCTTTTAAATATTTCTCTACATCTACACCATTATTAACAACGATACCCTTCTTCGAGAATTGCTCACCGAATAGATATTGCCCCGCTTCTTCTCCACAAGCAAGATAATGCTGCGAATATTTACGAATCACTCTTAGACTCCATTTTTCGTAGATCCTTTTTATAAAATTGGAGTGGACAGTGTTTTTTGTGCTATGAGAATGCGAAATTCGCTTTATTGACGAAAAGCGCTTACACGCAAGCATTGCATATGCAGAATTATGAAGGGTGTGGGCATGCACCGCCGTATATGGTCCATACGCCCGAATGATTCGCTTTATTTCTCTAACGCTCTTCATCATTTTCAATCCTGAAGAACAAGGCATATGTATAACACGCCCTCCCAACGAAATAATTTCGTCTTCATAATCTTGCTTTTTGTCAGTATATACCAAAAAATCAAACTGCCATTGCGTTCTATCCATTTTTCTATATGCGTTCATCAAAAACGTTTCAGCCCCGGCGCGGTTCATACCACCCACCACTTGCAATATCCGTTTCATGGTTGTCCTCTATGTGTTTCCTTTTTATTTTGCTTGCGTTTCTGCAACCGCCTTTACGTCCGATTTCTTTAATACGAATATTTTTAAATACAACGCAAAAGCGAACGGCGTTGCCAAACATTTTAAAAAGAAACGTTTTCCCTTAAATCCCTTCCAAAAACAATGCAATTTTAACCGCAAACAAAAAATATGCGCCATTGTTTTTAAGCGTTGTTTAAAATTAAGTGAATGCTCTACCGATTGTTCGTAAATAGCCAAAAAACCCCTAGGGTTATTTCTGTACAATCGCCGAAAATCTTGGCTAAGCCCATCGGGACGATAATCGCAAAGATATAAGCACGCATCCATAATCAACATATCATACTTCTCGTCGATTTGATTAAAAACGTAGCTTTCGCCTAAAAACTTTTCATCCTCAAATTTGGGATAAGCATATTGCTTAAAAATTTCTGTTCTAAAAACAACCGCCTTATCTCCGGTAGAACCGTATTTACGGGCTGCCTCCCACATTTTACAACGTTGAATTTCCGGCGGTAATTTGCTCCCTACCATCTGACCGTCAAGCAGTTTCTTATAAGTAATAATCCCACTAATATCGTCTTGCGGCCGACTTGTTTCCCAAAAAGAAAGAATTTTTTCCACAGCGTCATCCGTAAGAAAATCATCAGAATCAACAATAAAAAACAAATTTCCGTTTGCTAAAACTGCCCCTGCGTTTACTGCAATATGCTTCCCTTGATTTTCTTGCTTTTGAAAACCGATTTTAATTCGATTTTCCTGTATCCAGCCCTGCACCAACGTTTCCGTATCGTCTTTTGAGCCGTCATCAACAATCACCCACTCAAAACGATTATCTGTCTGTCGTAATAAACTTCTATACAGTTGAGGTAGAATATATGCTCTGTTGTACGCTGGCGTAAAAATCGTTAATAGTTCCATTATCTGTTTCTCTTTTTATATTTTTTTCTATGATGTTTAAACATAATCCATTTTGGAATACATGCTACTAGTACAGGTTTCCACGTTAAAATCCATTTTCTTTTCGGAACTCCTAGCAATTTATATCCATTGATCTTTACTTTACGTGCACCGAGCGCAGCCTTGAATGTCCGCTTTTTAAAATCTTCTTTGGATTCTCTGTATCGGTACAAAGGTTCCTGAATAACGTATCCCTGATATCCCGCAGCAAAGAAACGAAACCAAAGATCCGCGTCTTCCGCACGCATAGTTTCTTTAGATACCGTATATCCACCCAATGCCTTATATACACTTGCTCTCATCATAATGGTGGGATGAGCAAAAGGCATACGCTTGATAATTGTTTGCTTCGTAGGATATTCCAATTCTGCGCAAGTGCCGTATTCACCTTGGTCATCAAAAATAACTCGTCCCGTGCCCACGCAATCAATTTCAGGATGGGAATCTAAAAAGGCAACCTCTTTTTCAAGCCTTCCCGACAACGATTCGTCATCAGCATCCATTCTTGCGATATATTCCCCTTTTGCAGCCGCCAAGCAATTATTTAAGGTTGCAGCCAAGCGCATATTTTGCGGATTTTTTAGCAAAACGATTTTATCGGGATATTGCTTTTGATACTCACTGGCAATATCCAACGTACCATCTCTAGAACCGTCGTCACACATGATCAATTCCCAATTGGTATACGTCTGTGTCAAAATAGACTCGATCGATTTCGATAGTGTCTTCTCGCAGTTATATACCCCCATAATAATAGACACTCTTGCCATGATATTACTCCTTACCTTCAATTTCAGGCAGCTTAATCATATCCCCTAATTTTCTTTCCCATTCGTCAGGCTTAAATAACCAAAATCCGCCACCGTGGAAAAGGGTAAATTCCCCAAAATATATTTTCCCTTCTATTTCATATAAATCGATTCTGACGAATTTCATACCCGCCGACAGCCTTTTCGCCAACGCTTTCATCTCTTCAAACATCTTCGGCTTTAGTATTTCTTTTCCCGATTGAGTATGAATGTTTTCAATATCCAAATGATTGAAATCCATATCGAAGAAATCGAATTTTACGTCCGTACTTCTGTCCGTCGCAATAAACATGATTTTCGGCTCGCCATTAAAACAGAAAAATTTGTAATCTTCGATATCTGCGCATCCTTCCGGCGTCATATACTTTTCCGCCATAATCATAGGCTCGACCTTTTTATACGGATATTCGCGACCGAGCACGTAAGGGTTCATTTTCAGCCTTAATTTGAAGAATTTTGCAAATGCTTTATGGTCAACTTGTGATTTGTCCGTCACGACTTTTACACTGCCCGAATCATGATTGCATTTCAATACGAATTTATCGGGTAAGGCATCGAAATCAATGTCGGCATAACGTTTCCATTGACCAAGCAAGGGAAAACATATATCTTCGCCGATTTTCTCTTTTACAATCTCACGCACCTTGATTTTATCAACATAATCGGTGTATTCAGTATGAATTTCGTTGATTTTTAACCAATTAAGCTTTTCGTTAAAGCCAATAGGATTTTTTAAATGCAGCTTTTTCCCAGTTTTGATTTTATACACCATTTTCAAGTACGGTTTCGTGGGAATAAAACGCAAGCAATTGATCAATTTAAGACGGAATTCTCTATTCTTAAATATCTTCTTGTAATCCATTACAAATTCTCCTTATACCAAGCAATTGCTTCATTTAAGCCTTTCGCAAAATTATAGTCGGGATCATATCCCAGTAATTCTCTCGCCGCAGAAATATCTGCGTTCGAGTGCTTAATATCCCCTTTTCTATCGGGACCAAAATTCGGCTCGATATCTTTACCCAACTCTTTTGTCAACGTATAGTATATATCAATCAAATATTCTCTGCCGCCATAAGCGATATTGTACGCTCTGCCCGCCGCCTCATGCGAAGCCAAACACGCCTTCAAATTCGCCTCAATTACGTTTTCAATATAGGTAAAGTCGCGGCTTTGTTTTCCATCACCATTGATTGTCGGCTGTTCGTCGTTTAATAATTGCTTGATAAACTTCGGAATAACCGCCGCATACGCGCCGTTGGGGTCTTGTCTACGCCCAAACACGTTGAAATAACGCATACCGTACGTATCCAAACCGTACAACTTCGTGTATAACTTCGCCCATTCTTCGTCGCAACGTTTTGTCAGCGCATAAGGCGAAAGCAAATTCCCTTCTATTCCTTCACGCTTGGGAAGATTAGGTTCATCACCATAAACGGACGAAGACGACGCGTAAACAAATTTTTTCACGCCCTTTTGACGAGCCGCCTCTAACATATTTAGCGTCCCTTCAATGTTGTTTTTACAATAGAAAATAGGCATTTCAATCGAACGCGGGACACTCCCCCACGCCGCCTGATTAAGGACGTAATCCACACCTTCGCAAGCCTGCATGCAGGTATCCAAATCCTTGATATCCCCTTTTATAAACTCGTAATTGGGATTATCCGAAAACATATCGACGTTTGCTTGTTTTCCCGTAGAAAGGTCATCCAAACAACGCACCTTGTAGCCCATATTCAAAATCGTTTCGCAAAGGTTCGAGCCGATAAAGCCTGCGCCGCCCGTCACCAAAAATTTGCTCCCCTCGGGGAATTTCAAATGTTTATATGCCATATCCTTAACTCCTAAAACCATACAAACGAACCGTGCGACGCACTATATACGTGCGCCCCGTGCTCGTATCCGTACCGATTATAATATTTTTCATTGATAACGTCTATCACGGCGTTCGCTTTTGCTTTTTCCACGAGCGCAACGACGCAACCGCCAAGCCCTGCCCCAACGATTTCGCTACCAAGCACTCCGTCCGTGGCGTTCAATACATCGCAAAGATAATCAATCTGCGGCGTAGAACAATCGTACGTGCCGCATTGCAACGCAACATCTGCATTTTGCTCCGCCAACGCATCTAACAATTCGTCCGTAATTTTCGCGCCGCCAACGCGATCGCCATTGTGGCTAATTTTCATCATCTCGCCCAAATCTGCATATCTGCCTTCGTTCAAAAGCTGCATACATCTTTCCGCTCGCACACACTCCGAAATCCCATACAGCGCAACGCCGCGAAGGTCGTACACGTCGGGCGCGATATGCGTAGCAAAAATCTGTTTGAGACGTTCCTTGTATTCAGGCAACAGCGCCAACACCGCGCCGCGCGTGACAGTTTCGGGGATTGCTTTCAAAATGCGGTAAATCTCGCTATACGGCCTAACCTTTGCAATATCTCTAAATTCCACAAAGCCGTAATCGGGGAAAAGCCTCTTAATCAGCATAAACGCGAACTCGTACGCCGCCACTTTGGCGTTGAACTTGTCCTTGCTCCCTTCCGATTTTTTCGCTTTGAGCATACTATTTGCTACAATTACGGCATATCGATCCGAAAACGCCGCGCTTTCACCGAGCGTAAAAGGCTTGAATCCCAAATGCACGATACGGTTTGCTTTGCCGCATTTCATCGCGGCATGATCGCCTGCTCCACCGCGCGAGCCTACAAACCACTCCCCCTCACCGCAGAGATTGATAAATTCCTTATCGGAAAGGTTTAAGCCGTTGAGTGCAACGACCGCTTCCATTACCGCCACCACGATACTCGATGAGGAAGAAAGCCCTGCCGCAACGGGGATTGTACCGCTCGCCGCCATATCCATACCGCAAAGGGGCGTTTCCGTTTCAAACTGCGCCTTAATAACGGCGCTCTTTATATAGTTCGACCAACACCCGTTGCTATCCGCCAACTCTTTTACCACTCGTTCGTCTGCGAGATAATCCAGCCACTTTTCGTATCTTTTCTCACCGAGCGTTTTCCCGATGGAAAAACATTTGTCGGGGAAATTTTCATCGACGTTTGCGATACGTATCTCGTCATCATCACGCATAGCCGATACAAACACGATATCTTTGTCTGTCGCCATTACATTGATACCGCCGCCGCGGTGATCAATATGCCGTCCCATCAAATTCACTCTGCCCGGCGAACGGGTAATGATTACCTTTTTATCGCCGTATTTTTCCACGAAAAATTCCAGCAATTGCATGTAGCGTGTCTTCTGTTCGTCCGCCTGTTCTCTATACAGCGCGACGAATTTTTCATCGCATTTTCCGTCTTGAATATCCTGGACAAACTGTGATGCCGTTCGCATAAAATATTGACTGATTTCACGAAGTTCAGGCTTGGTGCTGTACGTGAGCATATCTTCCGCCGCCGTCACTTCATAAATGGCCGCTTCGTTTGCCATCGCAAATTTTTCAAGCGCGTCCGTCAGATATATCTCCCCTTGCGCGTTGTTAGAACCGAGCGTTTCGATAATCTCCACCGCGCG
>SVHQ01000186.1 GCA_015055785.1 Clostridiales bacterium
CCGTTTGCGGGCGGGCAATATATAAAAAGAGGTAAATTATGAAAAAGAAAATTTTGGCGTTTCTTTTGGCGGTGCTGACGGGAGCGTTGTGCACGGCTTGTAATTTTGGCGGGGATAGTTCTTCCTCGGAAAGTATCGATACTGCAAATACGACCGTTCCGCAAGGGACGGAAGTTACCTTGTCCATTGAAAAAGGGGAAAACAATAAAACGGTGTATGGTATCGGGACGGAATTAGACCCGCACTTTTTCTCGCAAAACGTCGGTTTGACGGGCAGAACGGCGGACGGAAAAACTTGGGAATGCAAGGCAGAAGACTGGGCGATTGTCGAACAACGCGTAAAGGATATGGGCTTAAAGCGTATCCGTATGATGCTGTTGCCGTCTTGGTTTGTTATCAACGAGGATAATACCGAAGAGGGGATTTATAAGTGGGATACTGCGGAAATGCAATCGGTTTACCGCGTTTTGGATATGGCGAAAGAGAATGCTATTACGGTCAACGTTACCATGTGGGGTATCGATACGGGTACGGCAGGCTTTATGCGTATTCCAAACGACCCGCAGTGGGTTACCTATCCTGACTCCAAACACGAACAGCTTTTTGTCGATTGCTTTGCGGATAGTATCAAGTATCTTATTGAGGAGAAAAAATACGATAACATCAAAGAGGTTACTCTTTTTAACGAGCCGAACGCCGTATATGGCTTCCCTGCTTATACGAAGGGGAATGAGGAATACTGCGATTTGTGTATAAAAATGCACGATGCGTTTGAGGTAAAAGGGGTACGTGACGACGTGCTGTTTGTGCTTTCGGACGACGCGCGTGATTATACGTGGATGGCAAGAACGCTGATGAATTTGCAAGGCGTCATTGACATTGCAAGCTCGCATACGTACGATTTTGGCGATTCTTACAATGAAGAAACGGGCGAATCCAATCGCGATATGTCCAACAAAGATATTTGTTACAACAATGCGAATTATAATCTTGAAAGCTGGAGAATGTGGCTTGCGGACTACGACGTACCGCACATTTGGGGAGAGCTTGGTACGCAAAACGGCGTAGATTCGTATACCACGCTTGACAAATACAGCGCTTCGCGCGGTTTGGATATTCCTCGTATTTCGTTAAACTTCTTCAATATGGGCAGCGTAGGTATGTCCTACTGGGTATTATTTAGTCAATTTTACAACCGCGCTGAATTCAACCAAGGCAAGATTATGGATATGGGACTTTGGGGCTTCGCGGACGAAGATTATGCTTGTAGACCTGTATATTATTCCTATTCTATGATTACTCGTTTTATCGAGGCGGGCGATGTGATTTTCCCGATTGAAAGCGACGATGACAACGTCGTGGCGGTTGCATTCCGTCAGGGGGATAAGTGGAGCTATGCCATCGTCAATAATGGCGACGTCGATAAAAAAGTGGCGTTTGTGAATTACGACGTGTATCCCGCGTCTTTAAACCGTTACGTTTACGACGAAGCAAACGTACCTACGGATAATCAGGTAATTGCAACGGACAAAACGGTTTCTGCGGACGGCAGAGTAATTTCCGATACGGTAAAAGCGAGAAGCTTTGTGATTTATACCAACAAATAAGAGGGTTACAATGAATAAAAAATGGATAGCTTTATTATCATCTGCGTTTATTGTGTTTTCCACGGCGTGCAGTAGCGGTGAAGTCTCGTCTTCATCCTCTGTATCGGATAGTGAACAGACTACGGAATACACGTTGGTTACCCCCGACGAGCTTGCGGGGGTGAACCGCTTTGGGGTCAGCGTGGAATTTGACCCGCATTTCTTGTCGCAAAACGTGGCGAAAGGGGTGACGGACCCTCAGGATTGGGCAATCGTAGAAGAGCGTGTGGCAAAGATGGAAATCGACCGATTCCGCGTTATGTTATTGCCCTCTTGGTTAGAGCCTTTCAACGACAATGAGGACGTTGCGAACATCGACTGGGAAGCCTTGACGGTAAATAGTGCGGAAATGCAAAGCGTGTATAAGGTGTTGGATTTGGCAGAAGAAAACGGCATTGACGTCAATTTGACCCTTTGGGGTGCGGAAAACAAGTGTAATTTAATCGATGCTGATATGAACGCTGCCGTAAAAGCGCAGGGCGGGCATTTCCTTATGAAAAACAATGAGGGCTCGAACTGGGTGCTCGGCACGCAATATCCTGCGGAGTTTGCCGAAAACTTTTCTATGTACGTGCAGCATTTCTTGGGGAAAGGTTATACGTGCATTAAGGAAATAACGCCTGTTAACGAGCCTGATTGGAGTTATCAAATCAACCGTCAGGTTTCGTTTGATACCTACAAAACGCTCTGTTTAGAGTTGGATAAACGCTTTAAGGCGGATGGTATCCGTGATAAAGTACTGTTTAACCTTTCAGATAACACCAATGACCGTCCTGCTTGGTTGGAACAAACCATGATGGAGCTGGATGACATTGCGGACGTTTACAATACGCATTCTTATGCCTTTGGCTATGAAAGCACAAACGAGCAGATTATGGGGTGGGAGCAGGAAAACCGCAACGTGACCCGTAATACGGGAAAGGCGCATATCGTAGGCGAATTCGGCTCAAATTTGGTGACGGGTTCAAGTCGGCAGAGCGATATCGACGAGTATCGCCGCGGTGTATTGATGGTACGTCAAATGCTCAATTTTTATAACGGCGGCGCGGCTGGCGCAAGCTACTGGGTGCTTTGCGACGAATACTACAATTACGGCGATACGTACGACAGTATGATGCAGCTGGGGCTTTGGAAGTGCAGTAAGCGCGCGTATTATACGGATACGGCGCAGTATGAGGCTATCAAAGAGGATTATGAAGTGCGTCCTCAGTATTACGCGTATGCATTGATGAGTAAGTACGTGCCGAAGGGCGCGGAGGTGTATCCTATTTTCCTCAACGACGATTTTGCAGTCGGTACGGCGTTTAAGGGAACGGACGGAAAATGGGTGTACGTTTTTGCCAACGGAAACGCCGAGGGAGAAGCGTTGAAATTGAAAGTGCAAGCATCGGGAACGTTTGAAAAATACGTTTATGAAGAAAATGCTTTGCCCAAAGGGGACGCATTGATTGCGGCTTGTCAAGAAACCGCGTTGGATACAATATCCTTTGCTTTAGCGCCCCAAACCGTTGTGCTTTGGAGAGAAAAATGAGAAAGATTGTTAAGAGAATAGCGTGTAGTATTCTTTCGGTATTTCTTTGCGGCTTCCTTTTTTCGGGTTGTGATTTTTTTACGCCGACGGAGTCCGCATTGCAAAGTATACAGCAATCTTCGGAAAGTGTATCGAGCGAGGGCGAGGAAATGGCGGTTAGATACTGGCGGGATACGAGAAATTTTGGTATCCGCGTGCAAGACGGCGTGATGAAGCTTGGGGAAGAAGTGCTTTATAAAGCGGGGGTAAACTGCTACAATCTGTTCAATCAATGCTTTGCGGACGGCTATTCCTCAAAAAAAGCAAAAGAAACGCTGGATATCCTTGCAGACCACGGAGTGGGCGTCGTGCGGTTTAACTGCGGCGGCTATGGAATGGGGTATGTAG
>SVHQ01000187.1 GCA_015055785.1 Clostridiales bacterium
CCAACGATACCAGCGGTATCAAGGTCAAGGGCACGATTCAATGGGTAGACGGTAAGACGGGCGTAGACGCGGAAATTCGCAAATACGCGCCTCTTTTGAAGGACGCCGAATACGCGGGGCAAGATTTTACCGAGCGTATGAATTTGGACAGCGAAAAGATTTTCTACGGCAAGGCAGAGCCCTACCTTGCGGAGAGCGAAGAGAACAAAGCCTTCCAGCTTATGCGCGTTGGGTATTATAAGAAGTGTACCGAAAACGGCAAGCTGGTTTTGTCCGAAATCGTTTCTTTGAAAGACAATTTTAATAAGTAAAAGCGAAAAAATAGGCGATAAAGGTTGAAATCCAAGACGGATTTCAACCTTTTTTATAAAAATTAAAAAAATACTTGTAAAAAACGGAAGTTTATGATATACTAACTATGCTACACAAACTGAATAAAATAGGATAGGAATATTTTCTTTAAGGGATAGTATGCCTTTTTTTAGGCTATACTTTATTCGTTTTAGGTTAGGCAAAAACGTAAATTCTAACGAGTAGAGTATAGAGATATTCCATTCTATTAGGTTTGTGTAGCGACAATCGGAGTTTGCGTTTTTCGGTGCGTTGACTTCGGTTGGCGCACTTTTTTTATTTAGGAGGTTTTTATTTTGGCAGGAAAAAAGGCATATGAAACGCCGACGTTTTGTATGGTGTTGTTAGAAACGACGGATATCGTTCGAGCTTCGAACGAGAACAACGATTTGGAATGGGATTGGAATTAAAAGGAGAAAGAAAATGAAAAAGAAAGTCAAAATCATAGCGATAAGCTTTTTAGCGAGTATAGGTGTCGGGGTAGGGCTTACGGCGACAACGCCTGTAACCACGAGCGCGGCGACGAGTGCGCCTGAAATTGAAATTGTCGGGCAAACGCTTTCCTTGGAAAACACAATACATATCAAATACGCCGTCGACGTGTCGAATACGGAAGCAACGGACGACGTAGGTATGTTGCTTTGGAAGGAGGCGCAGGAAAGCTACGTATACGGTACGCAAGCGGCGATATTGGAAGAATCCGACCCTATCCAAAACGGCGACGTAACGTATCAAACGTTCGTCTACGAGAATTTAGCTGCTTGTGAAATGACGGACGTAGTCTATACTTGTGCATACGTGGAACGAAACGGCACGTATTATTACAGTGCGCCGAAAAAGTATAGCATTTTAGAATACGCATATAACAAACTTGGGGAGACGGAGGCAACCGCGACGACGGACGAGGACTTGAAAAATCTTTTAAATTCCATGCTTTCCTACGGCGCGATGACGCAAATTTATTTTGATTATAATTTAGACAAGCTTGCGACGGATGATTTTACCTACGTGCGTATGGATAACGCCGTGTTTGAAGACGGGTTTTCTTATGGGATTTTTAAAGTGGGCGAGCAGGTAAAATTCACGATAAAAGAAGGGTATCACGTAAGGGCAGATTTGTTGGAAAATATTGCGGTTGATAATAATGGCGGATATATTTTAACGGTTCCGAACGAAAAATATATCGAAAGCACCTTGATTCATAATTACGTGGAAGTAATTGACGAGGCGGTATCGCCCACGTGTACGCAGACGGGTTTAACGCAAGGGAAACGTTGCTCGGCGTGCGGCGAAGTTATTATCGAACAAGAAACAATCCCCGCAAGTGGGCATACGTACGACCAAGAAGTTGCAAGTGGCAGTTATTTGCAAAGTGAGGCAACTTGTACGGAAAGTGCAAAATATTACTATTCTTGCGATTGCGGTGAACGTGGGACAGAAACGTTTGATTATGGCGAACCTGCAGATTGCAATTATGTTAACGGTATTTGTCAGTGGTGCGGACAAGAAGCAATAACGGAAGGGTTAGTTTTTACATTGATAAATGAGGATACCGAATATTCGGTAACGGATTATACCGGGACGGCAACAGAAGTGTATATTCCTTCTACGTATAATGGTAAACCCGTAACGAGTATCGGTGAAAGTGCGTTCGCTAATTGTGACTTAACGAGTGTTACAATTCCCGACAGCGTGACGAATATCGGTAGCGTTGCGTTCTATACTTGCATGGGTTTAACGGAAATCGTAATCCCCGACAGTGTCACGAGTATCGGTTCTAATGCGTTTGCTTATTGCATTAACTTGATAAGCGTGGAAATCTCCGACAGTATGACAAGTATTGCTGAATCGGCGTTCTATTATTGTAGAAGTTTAACGGAAATTGTAATCCCTGACAGCGTGACGAATATCGGTAGCGCTGCGTTCTCTCATTGCAGTAGTTTAACGGAAATCGTAATCCCCGACAGCGTGACGAATATCGGTATCTCTGCGTTTTATGATTGCATGGGTTTAACGGAAATCGTAATCCCCGATAGCGTGACGAGTATTGGTGATAATGCGTTCAAAAAGTGTATCCGTTTAACGGAAATCGTAATCCCCGACAGTGTCACGAGTATTAATAGTGGTACATTCTCTGAATGTAGCAGTTTAACGGAAATCGTAATTCCTAACAGTGTGACGAAGATGGGTAGCGATGCGTTCTCTGGATGTAGTAGCTTAGCGGAAATCGTAATTTCCGATAGCGTGACGAGTATTGGTGATAATGCGTTCTATGGTTGCAGCAGTTTGACAAGCATTACGTTTAAAGATACGTCTACTTGGTATTATACGGAGTGGTATTCAAACTGGGAAAAGAAAACAGGCGGAACGCAAATAGATGTGACAAATAGTTCAAGTAATGTAACATATTTCACAGACACCTATCACGATTATTATTTGTACAAATTATAAAAGGACAGGAGAAAATTTTATGACTATTAATTATGCGGTTCTTAAAGCAGAATTGGCAAAACGTTTTAATACA
This sequence comes from Clostridiales bacterium, assembly GCA_015055785.1. The sequence continues at coordinate 2,876 of SVHQ01000187.1, forward strand.
ATGGCGCATTTGGTAACGGAAGATTTGATTAGACAGTGGTTTATTGAAACGCAAAATCTTAGCATTGGAGATACCGTCATTGAAAAACCTTACCGTTTGTTAAAACTCAAAGCGAATTTTCAAAGCAGATTAAATAGTAGGGCGCGCGCCGATTTTCATTATAACGGACAAAGCAAACAAACAGGCGAGAAAGAAGACGTGGTTATCGAATTCAAGTATCATAAAAAATCTCCATATAGTGATACGGCTAAAACGACAAATATGGGCGAAGCTTTTCGTGATTTGAATAGGCTTTCCACGTTAGCCAACAAAGAAAAATATTTTATTTATGTGTTTGACCAAGAAATGAAAGATTATTACGATAAGCACGTGTTTGATATTTTGAAAGTGGACGCTAATAAAGGAAAAACGCTTAAAAGCAGTGATATAGAAACGCTTATAAAAGGGAAAAAGACGGAAGATTTTAAAAATACTGCATTATCATCGTTTGATAGAAATATGGTAAAAAGTTTTGACGATTTTAATTACACGGTTGACTTGCATTATTCCGATTGTATCACTACATATAAAAAGCTTGACGGAAGCGACGATAAAATGTATATAATTATCGTACGAGTTAAATAAATAGTGTGTACCGAAAACGGCAAGCTGGTTTTATCCGAAATCGTTTCTTTGAAAGACAATTT
>SVHQ01000188.1 GCA_015055785.1 Clostridiales bacterium
CAGGTTTTTCACGTTTTTATTCAAAGCATATACATCGGCAACATAATATTCGAAGCCCAACGCTTTTTCCAAGAATTCGTGAACACCGTATACAACGCCGCCATCTTCGCCTAAAACAAACAAATTCGATCCAATCGTTTTCAAGGTGAATCCATCGTTTGGAATCGCATCAACGTCAACGTCTGCATTTTCTGTATACTGCGTGTCACCCAAAATAATCAATTTTGCAGTGTCCGAATACGTTACTTCCGATTCATAGACAGTTTCCAATGTAATCGACGTTGCTTCAGCAAACAGCTCCTCCATTTCCAATGCTGCTATTTCTTCATCGTAACTTGCATCGGTGGGTAAAACGATTTTATACTCGCTGTTTCCGTTATCAACAAGCTTATATTCCGTATATTCAATCACTTCTTCCGAAGTAGAATTGCTTGAATTGCCGCCAAAAAAGCTACAACCTACGATACTGCTCAACGCAAGAACAGAAAGAAATAGACTTGCTATTTTTCGAAGTTTCATCGTCAATCCTCCTATGTTTTATTTTGTCAGCGAGAAACTAATACCGCCTAAAATTTTCTCTTTGAAAATAATAAATACAATAACCACAGGCAAAGCTAAAATCATAGCTCCCGCCATTTGTACAGGAGGCAAACTCGCCCCCGTTGCCGTACTAGTACTGAAAGCATAAACGCCATACGCAAGCGTCGGATACGAAGGCATCCAGATAACCGTAGTCATATAGTCGTTCCAACTGCCGATAAGCGTCATTAACGACATAATTGCAATTACGTTTGCCACTTGCGGAAATACAATTTGCCACATAACCCTAAAATTGCCGGCTCCGTCGATCTTCGCTGCCTCTATCGTTTCAGCACCTATGCCTCGGATAAAAGACTGTAAAATTAAGAAATTATAATCAAAAAAGGGAATTGCCATAATGATTATAAAAAACCAAGTGTCATACACCCCGATGCTCTTATAGAGATTTAAAGACGACGCCGTACTTGAAATGAATGGGATCATCATCAAAAATAAAAACATATTATTGATAAACGTAACGTGTCTACCTTTGAATCTACCCAATACGTAAGCCATAGAAAATTTGGAAGTCATACTAACGCCGATTTGTAACACACATAATGTTACGGTATTTATAAGCATAGTAAACAAACCGATTTTATACAATCCCGTATCGGTAAGAACGTATGATTCAAATAAAGTAAACGAGGTTTTAAAGTTTTCAAACGTCCATTTCCAAGGTGCTTCGGGCCAAATTTGGTTTTGAAGAAATCCAAACGGTGTTTTTAGAGAAGTGAAAAACGCCCACAAATACAAGAATAATATTGCGCACGTATCCACCAACAAAAAACTAAAAATCACCCAAGATATCCAACTATTTCTTTGTAAAACGCTTTTGTGTTTCTTCGCCATAATTAATCCTCCGAGGGTCCAAATCTTCCCACCATCCACTTATAGAAATAAGTAACTGGTATAATCAAAAACGACTCACACAAACCCCAAGCGGACAAGAACGGGTATTCGTATTCGCCTCCGGATCTTATGGACATAATCGTATGTGCATACCCCATTGTCCATAGGTCTTGGGGTGCGTTTTGCCCATAATATGTAAACAGCCCAAAATCCGCCGTAAACATGGACGAAAATCCGTAAATAAACCCAATGGAAAGAGTAGGATATACATGTGGCAGAACAATATGCCAAAATTCCTGCCACATATTACATCCGTCAATAATACCAGCCTCTATCGTATGTGCGTCGGTAGAATTCATAACCCCAACGGTCATAATAAATCCTGCCGTAAGATTAAACCATAACCATTGAAAAATGATCGTTCCAAAGCGAGTGCTTGGTTCACTTAATAATCCTAATCCCAAATCTTTGTTGAAAAATTTCAACATCAATTCGGGAATAATTCTATCCACCATATACTTATAGGCTGAAATTACAACAACGCCGCTGACAATATTGGGAATATACAATACGACTTTGAAGAATCCGCTCATTGGCATTTTCTTATACATAAAATACGCCAAAAAGATGGGGGCAATCGATGTTACCAACACGTTCATTACATATAACCAAAAGGAACGACCTAAAGTTTGCGCAAACCAGCCACGCCCAAAAATTTCTGTAAACACTCGCTTGAACGAAGCCAACGAAAAATGTAAATTTCCGCTTTGATCATAAGATTGAAACGCAAGGAAAAACGAACCGCTATTTACCATGAAATAATTAAATGCCCAAACGGCTAACGGAATTGCCGCCACTACCCAAAAAAATATCAAATCGTATTTTTTTTGAGTGATGATACCCGTCCGTTTTTTTTCGTTGCTGTTTTTGTACATAATTTATTTCCTCTACTTAATTAAAGGTATTTGTTATAAACTGCATTAAAATAATCTCTCGCCGTCATATTCTTCGTGCTAGCGTCGGTAAATACTGCCAAAGGCATACCATACCAAGTTGTACCATCAAGAGAAACACCGCTTCTGAAATCAACTCCTGAAGAATTTATAACGCTATATCTGTGTTCTTCATAAGAACCTTTTCTTGCATATACAACGCCCTTAGCGCTCTGTCTAATTGCCCACAACTGTTGGCTGTAAGACGATAATGTCGATAATTGTTCCGCTTTCAAATCTACGTCGTAATCTCTGGGAATACCCGTAGTTGTCGTGAACAACTGAATGTTTGCGTCGGTAGAAATATATTGAACGAATTTCTTAGCGATTACTTCTTCCGGTTTTCCTTTGATATTTGCGTTCGCAAACATAATTGCATTGTTCGCATCAAGCAAAGTCATTTCACCCGCATATTCTGCTCTTGCTTTCGGCAAAGGCATATAACCGAACGTTCTTTCCGATCTGCTTGCTTTTTTATCGGGATACGCCGCATCCAACTCCTCGAAAATGAAGCCACTTTCATTTTCCCACCAAGCGCCTTCAATCATAAACGCAATTGGCTTAAGATCGTCATCTTCATCCAAATTACTTCTTAAATAGTCGTAATGAATACCGTCGTGCGTCGTCAAATCATTCATACTCAAATTATAATACCAGCCGTTGTCGAGAATATGTTTCCAGAAATCCAACATATAATAGCCCGCCGCCGACATACACATATCATACGAATTGTCACGGGAAACCGTTTCCGTCGTGATAACAGGATTACCGTTAGTGTCAAAGGATCTAATCAAATCAACCGTTACTTCATCTTTCGATTGCGAAAAATAGAATTGTCCTGCTTCAAGCCCTAACGTATCCACAATAAGTGCGTCTTCCAAATATTTAGAATACGCTTCCTTATATGTGCCCGTCCAACAGAAAGGAATTACATCAATCCCAGGCTGCGTTACATATTCACACCAACGCCACAATTCATCGTAAGTAGCGGGCATACCATCGTCATACGTTCCTGCTTTGCCGTCAGGTCCGTTGGACAAATCG
>SVHQ01000189.1 GCA_015055785.1 Clostridiales bacterium
CGAGGAGAGCGTGGACATACTCGCCGACAAAATCAATACGGCAATAACACCAATCAAGCCGGTGGGAATAACAAGGTTCATCATGTGCGGCACAATATTGTCCGCTACGTCCTTAGGCACTTCGGGGAAAAGTCCAGAGAGGGCACCCGTAAAATAAGCGCCAAAACCGATAATCAATGCAAACAAGGTGCTTACAATCGTGCCTTGCATAATCGCTTTATCATCGCGCACTGCATAGTATTTATGAATGGTTTGCGGCAGAGCCCAAACGCCAAGCGACGTCAACAATATCAACGAAATCAAAGACATGGTATTGCCGTACAAGCCCGTATTCGAGCTGGAGAAGGTAAACCAACCAAGTTCGGGATTGGTAGCAAGTTCCGTCAAATCCCAATTTACGTTGCCGTGGTTCATGAAACAAATCACCATCGCCACAACGCCAATCAACATGATAATACCTTGAATGAAATCGGAGAGCGCCGTTGCAAAATACCCACCGAAGAAAAGATATAACGCCGTCAACGCCGCAAGAGCAAGCATGACAATCCAACCGTCTATTCCAAACACGATTTGGAACAAAGAGCTAAGCCCATTGTACACCGATGCGGAGTAAGGAATGAGGAACAAGAAAATGATAACCGCCGTCGTCAATTTCAATGAACGGCTATTATAGCGTTTTTCAAAAAATTCAGGCATGGTTTTTGCCGACAGTCTGCGCGTCATTGTTTTCGTGCGCTTTGCAAGCACCATCCAAGCAAAAAGCGAACCTATAATGGCATTACCAATACCAATCCAAACAGCAGCCAAACCGTATTGCTGACCGAATTTCCCTGCATAACCGATAAAGATAACCGCGGAAAAATACGTCGTACCGTACGCAAACGCGCTCATCCAACCGTTCAAGCCGTTCTTGCCTGCAAGCAAGAAATCGTTTACCGACTTTGAGCGATTGCGCGTGTACAGTGCAATACCGACCATTCCCAATGCATACAACACTAAAATTATGTAATCGAACACCATAATTTTGTCCTCCGTAAAAACGCTTTTATTTTTACATTTACTTATTCGATTTTTACGCAACGCTTAATCGAATTTGTCTATTCATAAATTATAGCACATTCCTATAAAAGTGTCAATCAAACGAAGCTTAAAAGGATGAAAAAAGTAAGGGGTTACGTTAAAAAACGCACCCTCAAAAGTTCGTTTCACTTTTGAGGGTAATGCCACTTATATATCTATTGCTGTATATCCCCAATAGGGATTGCCTTTAATTCGTTGTAAAACACTTATTTCCCCCATTGCGTCTCTTTATTCTTTACGTAAAACTCTTGCATTTTCTTTAAGAGAAACAAGAGCCGCACCGCATGGAGCACTTTAATATTCTTTTCTCCCCAATAAATAATCAACACTCACCGCAAAAAGGTCTGCTATTTTTATCAGCATATCAAAATCACACTCACGCTGACCATTTTCCCAATAAGATATAAGTCGAACGGAAACGTTTAATTTTTCTGCAAGCTGCACACGAGAAAGATTATTTTCCGTCCTTAAACCGTTTAATTGTTCCGCAAATTGATTATTCATACTATTATTTTAGAACATTTTGTTCCAAAATACTTGACATGGAACAAAATGTTCCGTATAATATTAGTATAAAATTTATTTTTGGAGGTTTTTATGGCTGATATGGGAACAAAAGAAGCCGCTGAAAAATGGGGAGTAACACAAGCGACTGTACAAAAATGGTGTAGAGGGGGAAAAATATCACCTACACCAACACAAGACAAAAAGGGGTCACCTTGGCATATAGAACAAAATGCAACACATCCCATGAGCGGAAAAGGAGAAAATTGATTATGGAAGCAAAAGTTTTAATTAAAAGTTATTCGTCTAAAACAACAAAACGTGTCATTTTAGGTATTATTATTACATTCCTTATTCTTTCATTAGTAAGTCTTGATCCTTGGGTTGAATTGACGAAATATGATCGGATAAGACGTAGTACTGATAGATTATTAGATTATTACTTTTGTGATCTTTGCGATGAAGTTTCTTCTTCCGTGGATATGATGTTCTCGCATTTAACGAAAACGCATGAACTGAAATTTAATTTTTTCAGCGAGGCATATCTTTTTGATTCGTACGGTGTTCTTTGTTTGAGTTTTCTTCTTTTGGCGGGAATTTTTTCTTTAATATATTTTTTAATATCACGTTGCAATATAATCGTTACAGAGAATAATATTAGCGGAAAGACTTTTTGGGGTAAAAAGGTGGTTTTACCTATTCATATGGTTTCCGCTTATGCTACCAGTAAATTTTTCTCAGTGATTGCGATAACTACAGCATCGGGTTTTATACGTTTTCCTTGTATTGGCAATTATGAAGAAATAGCAAACATTTTACAACAACTATTGAACGAAAGGCAAAAGAAAACCGAAACACAAGAAAACTCAATTTCACAACAAAGTAATTCAAAAAATTTAGACAATTTAGTAAAACTTAAAAACTTATTAGATAATGGTATTATCACACAAGAAGAATTTGAAACAAAGAAAAAAGAAATTTTAAAATTATAACCATTCAATTTAGTTCGTTTAAGACTCACCAAGGGATACATAAAAGCACAGGAACTGCCTCCTGTGCTTTCTCTATTATATCCCACTATTTCGCTATCAATCCAAAAGCAATGCTGCCGCACCCAAAATTCCTGCCGAGTTTTCTAATTCTGCAATTAAGATTTTTACTTTCGGGCCAAGCTCGCCAGCAAAAATATCTCTATCAAGTTTTTCTTGCAAAGGCTTTACAAGGTTGTCACCTTGCGCGCAAACACCGCCGCCAAGCAACACAACTTCCGGACGGAAAATATTGGCAATATCCGTAATCCCCTCAGCCAAATACGTGATGTAATTTTCCACCACTTCCTTTGCATAAGGGTCGCTGTCTTTATAATCAAACGCCGTTTTACCCGTCACTTTATCAAGTCCGCCGTCTTGCCACATTTTACTGTCCTTATGCGCTTCCATCGCGCGTTTGGTATCACGAATAAGCGCCGTCGCCGAAGCATACGCTTCCAAACACCCCTTTCTGCCACAAGTACACTGCTCCCCACCCATACGAATGGTTGCGTGGCCGAGCTCCGCACCCGCCGATTTGTTGCCCTCAAACAAATGTCCGTCAATAACGATGCCGCCGCCCACGCCCGTGCCGAGGGTAAACATCACGACGTTTTGATAATCCTTTGCTGCACCAAATTTCGCTTCGCCAAGCGCCGCTACGTTCGCGTCATTAGCAATTTTCACGCGCAAGCCCGTAAGATTTGCCACCTTTTCACCGATACGGAAATCTTTCCAACGCAAATTATTTGAATAGATAACGTTGCCTGCTTTGCTGTCAATCATACCAGGTACGCCCATGCCAAGCCCTTCTA
>SVHQ01000190.1 GCA_015055785.1 Clostridiales bacterium
TTTTTATAGCCGATATAGGTGGAGCAGTTGATAGCAATCGGACCTGGCGTAGATTCCGCAATTGCAACCAAATCCATGAACTCATCTTCCTCAATCCACTTCTTTTTGGATACGAACTCGTTCTCCAAAAGGTGAATCATGGCATATCCGCCGCCGAAGGTGAACAGACCTATTTTCAGCATATTGATAAATAACAGCCACAGCGATTTTAATCGCCCCGTAGCGTTTCGTTTTTCATCCTTCATCGCATACCTGCCCTATTTCTATTCTCCATTCTTAGTTGCCTTGAAAATTGTAATACTTGTTAAAGCGTCGCTTATTGAATATCATAACTTTGTATTTCGCTCCGTTTTTCATACGGAAGGTTGCGACGGGAAATACGACCCACTTCCAAGTAAGTTCTGCGATTTCGCCAAGCGGTAAGACGAGATTTCTATACACTCTATCTACGGTGAGTTTATTCGTCTTATAAGTAACCGAATTTTCATCAAGATATAAAGCACCGCCTACTATTCCGTTGTGGCATATTAAACTACACATAAACGATTTTTTCATAGGAATGACCTCGTCAACTTCTTATTTATAGGTGTATTATATCACATTCCTATGAATAATTCAATCATTTTCCTTTTCTTTGTTTACTGCGCATCAAATTTTGAGGGGTGACGCCAGTAAGAGGTGGCATTCCCTTCGCTTTGCTTCCCCTTAATTAAATTTAAAAAGTCTCAAAACAGTTGCTCATTTTTATGATAAATGCTATAATCTAAGCAATTATTAAATAGGAGAAAGCGATGGCTGACACAAAAAAAGAACATTATGTCCCTCAGTGTTATTTGCAAAATTTTGTTAATGACAGTGGAAAAATACAAGTATTTGATAAAGTTCTATTGCAAGAGCGTTCACAATTAACCTCCGAAGTTGCAATGGAAAATTACTTTTATGATATTGATTTGCTTTCTTTATTAAAGGCAGCAAATGAAGAAAAAGCAAAAACAAGTATCATGCAAATGCTTGGCGTTGATAATTGGAACGAAATCGAACCAATTCTTTCGGATAAAAAATATATAGAGCAAAAATATTTGTGTCCGATTGAAAGCGTTTATTCGCAAATAATAAAGGATATAATTAAAAAAAGTTATAACGGAAATACTTGGGTTTTGCAAAATTGTTTTGCATTTTCTCAAGATGAAAAAGATTTATTATCCGTATTTATTGCACTTCAAATTATTAGAACAAAAACTTTCCGCGAAACGCTAGGTGAAACCATAGAAAAACTCTATCAAGTCTTTCCATCTAAACTACAAAAAAATGAAAAGACGGCTTTACCCGAAAATATAACTGCTGAAGCCAATAAAGATTTTGTAAAACTACAACATAGCGCCATGCTATTAAATTCTGAGACTCTATTAGAATTCGCCGAAATATTAAATCAACATATATGGGTTATGTATGTTAATCAAACCGACTTACCTTTTTATACATCGGATACTCCTATTCTTACAATTCCACATAAATTCGACAAATATATCAGTTATGGCGGATTTAATTCTTTAGGCGTTGAAGTCATTTTTCCCATTTCTCCAAAATTAATGATTGCAATGTATGAAAAAAAACATCATGCCTATCTTTTCTCCCCACACGAAAGAAGATATGTTCCAATCACCGATAAGTCTAAAGTTGAAGCATATAACGGGATACAGGTCGCTAATAGTTATAGGTGCGTATATTCAACCACTAATAATTTTGATATAGCAAAAAAAATATGTGAAGAAAATCCCAGATTGCGTGATACTAAAAATAGAGTTGTCGTAAGTTGATTTTTAAAATCTTAATAAATTATACATTTTAATAAATATTTATTAAAAAATAATCTTTGAGAGGTGACCGTGTTGGTCACCCCTTTTTTTGTGCTTGTTTCATCTTGGCGATTTCCGCTTTCTTTTCGGCTATCATCTTGGCGAGCTTTTTCTCGCATTTCTCTCTCGTCTTCGCGTAGACGTTGAATTTCTTTCGCTTTCCGCCAGGCAATCTCGGATAAAAACTCCCTTCCCACAGGTTCTCGTTCACTTGATAGATACACCCTGTTCCCGATTTTCGTATCTTTGGCTTGTACGGCTCGAAAAAGCCGTCAATTTCGCTCGATACCGTTTTGGACGGCTCGTTCTTCGGCTCAGGCATTTCCGCGTTTGTACCGCCGATTTTGCGGTCGATTTTTACCGACGCCTGCACACGCATCGTGTCCGTAATATGCGAGTAGATATTCAAAGTCGTTTCCGCGCTGATATGCCCGATAATCCCCGACAGCGTTTTCACGTCCATTCCGTTTTCTATCGCCATCGTTGCGAATGTATGCCGTAAATCGTGGAAGCGGATATCCTTGCAACCTGACCTTTGCAAAATCAGTTTGAAACGGTGCAGAAGCGAAGTAGGATTTCTCGGTTCGCCTTCCTTGACGGGAGACGGAAACATCCAGTCGCAGGTTTTCTTTTCCTTCATTTCCGCAAGGACTTCCACCATGTACGGCGGTAAGAGTATCGTGCGGATAGAGCTTTTCGTTTTCGGCTGTTGCACGATAAGTTCGTTGCCTGCCGTAACCACCTGCCGAGAAATCCGCAAACTCCCGTCCGCAAGGTTTAAGTCCGTCCATTTCAGCCCCAAGATTTCACCCCGACGCATGCCTGTGGAAAGTTCCAGCAAAAACAATTCGTAATAGCCTTCTTCTCTTGCTCTCGCCAAGAACCGCTCGATTTCCGCAGGCGTTAGCACTTGCATTTCCCTGCCTTTCTTGGGCGGTAGCTTACACCCAAGGGACGGATTTTTCGTAATCAGCCCTTCGGTGACCGCTCTTTGCAACGCCGACCTGCAATGCGCGTGGCAGGAACGCACAAATCTATCCGACAGCCCTGTGCCGTGCTTTTCCGCATGTTGCAACCGCCCTTGCCGTTTCATCTTGGCATAGAACTGTTGTAAATCGTTTTGCGTGAGCTTGTTCAGCGGTATATGCCCGATTGTCGGGATAATATGATTGTAGATAATGTTCTTATAGCTGTCTTTCGTCGTTTCGCGAAGAGCGGGCTGACAATAGGTTTGATACCAAAAATCTATCCATTGACCGAAGGGCATGTCTGGCTTGAACCGTTCCACCGACTTACCGAGCTTGTCCCTTAGCGCTTTGAGTTTTTCTTCGCATTCGGCTTTCGTTTTGGCAAGCACGCTCTTGGTTTTCGGAATGCCCTTTTCGTCGTACTCGACTACGATACGCCCTTCCCAGCGTCCGTCCTTTCGCAACCGCATCGTGCCGTCGCCTTGCTTTCGTTTATTTCTCGCCATTCGTTTTCTCCCTCGTTAAAAATTGTTGCATCATATTATTGACGACGGACGACGCGTGCTTGTGCATGTCGCTCGTCAT
>SVHQ01000191.1 GCA_015055785.1 Clostridiales bacterium
TTCAAAGACGGCAAAATCACCTTAAGTGAATGCGTCGCCTTCGTTTAAGGTGATTTTGCCGTCTTTGAAGGCTTTGATGCGAAATTCAGGACCTTTCGTGTCCAAAAGGATGGGCAAGGGAAGTTGTTTTTCGTTGCGGACTTCCTTAATCATGGCGATTTTTTTTGCAAAATCCTCGTGTGTGCCGTGTGAAAAGTTCAGACGAACGACGTCCATACCCGCGTCTGCCATTTTGGAAAACGTTTCCTTGTTGTCACAGGCAGGTCCAATCGTGCAAATAATTTTTGTTTTTTTCATGGTTTCTCCTAAGGATATGAGCGGTTACTTGTAAAGCTAAAAAAGGCAACGATACAAAAAAGAGCCAACTCTCACCCATTATCCATATTAATAAATTTCTCTACTATTTTACTGTATTTTCTATAAAAAGGCAAGAGAAAACGAGTGCTTTTTTTCAATAAAAGTGTTATAATGATAAAAGATTTGAGTTTGTTATACGGTCGCGGAGCTTTTAAAGCTATGAGGAAAGTCCGAGCTGCATAGGACAGGGTGCCTGATAACGTCAGGCAAGGGTGACCTTCGGGACAGTGCAACAGAAATAAACCGCCGTTTTTACGGTAAGGATGGAAAGGCGAGGTAAGAGCTCACCGACGGGTTGGTAACAATTCGTGCCATGTAAACCCCACCCGCTGCAAGATTGGGTATCCGTCAATAGGGCTGTCCGTCCGACGGAATACCGTTAATATCGCTTGAGCTTGTCGGCGACGGCAAGCCTAGATAAATGACCGTACACGACAGAACTCGGCTTACAGACAGACTCAAATCCCTTTATTTTACGGCGATTTCCTTTCAAAACGATAGGAAATCGCCTGTTTTTTTTGCATGAACAGCGCAAATGGTGTGCGTTGGCGTTTTTCCAAAAACTGTCTATTATGTCACGCATAGGTATTACGACAGACATAATAATGCTGCGCAATCCCTTTAAAATAAAGGAGTATGTCAGACATAATACCTATGTCTGACATACGAAAAATAAAAAAACAGAATACAAAAGATTTTCGGTTATAGTACAAACTGTCAAAAACATACGATAATCAAGCAAGGGGGTAGGCGGTATGTTTTTGGAGTTTATATGGACGTTACTTGGCAGAATTGTATTTTTCACGGGTGCAATCGGGACGAAAAATTCGTTTGCGAAACCCCTTTCCAAGGAGGAGGAAGAAAAATATTTGGATTTGGCGCTGAAAGGGGACAAAGAGGCGAAAGAGATTTTAATCAAGCACAATATGCGTTTGGTGGCGCACATCGTCAAAAAATATACGGGCGCGGCGGAAACGGACGATTTGATTTCGGTGGGCAGTATTGGGCTAATTAAGGCGATAAACACCTATAAACCGGGGCATGGAACGGCGCTTGCGACCTATACGGCAAGATGTATTGAAAACGAAATTTTAATGCTGATTCGCGCCAATAAAAAGCACAAAAACACGCTGTCGTTATCCGATCCCATAGGCACGGACAAAGACGGTAATGAATTGACTTTGATGGACCTATTATTTGAAAAGGAAGACTGCGTTTTTGAAGAAGTGGAACGCTCCGTACAACGGGAAAAACTGCTCGAACAAATCAAAAAGATTTTATCCGAGCGCGAATATACGATTATTTGCCTCAGATACGCCTTAAAGGGCGGAATTCCCTTGCCACAGCGTGAAGTGGCGAAAGTCTTAAAAATATCCCGTTCGTACATATCGAGGATTGAAAAGCATGCCATTGAAAAGCTGCGTTTACGTTTGTATCCCGAAGATTTTTTAGACTAATAATAAATATGATCCCAAGAATGTAACGGATAGAGATTCTTGGTTTATAGAAAGCACGAATATAGGCGCAATCGGTTGAGCATTGTAGGCGGGAAACAGACAACTCAATCGTGAAACGTTGGAATTTCAGCGCATGCAAGAGCACTACGCGAAGAAGAATCAACCTGCGCCGTATAAGACGTTGGCAGGCTTTCGTCGGGCAAGGCGAGCCCAGGCGACGGAATACAAAGAAAATCGAAAAGTTTGGGATAAATCCTTGACGATTTCCGAAAGTGATGTTATAATAACAAACGAGAGTAGGGATTTGAAGTCGGCTATTGACAATGCTGAATTCCTTGTTGCAAGCACATTTGAACGCTATCAGCAAAACTTGCAAATTATTGATTCAAAAGACACTTTTTATAGAAATAAGCAAGGACAAATAGTAGGGCGCATATCAAAAGGATACACTTACGAGTATTCTTTCTACCAATAAAAGGATGGTAGAAAAGTATTGTGCCTATTTTCCAAAATCATTTCAAATATTTGAGGAGATTTTAAGATTGTGATAGACGAAGAGTATTTAAAAAGTTTTGAGCGAGGACGAAAATTGTTGCTCGAAGATCAGGCAAAGATGACGGAAGAAGAAAGGGCGCACAATCGAGAATTTACAAAGCTGATAAACGATTATGAAAAAAAATATGAGGAAGGTCTACCTTTTCAAATGCCGTATACTTTTGAAGAGTTAAAAGAGGCGTATGAAACGGATAGACCTTTCCATACTTGGGAAAAATTCAAAGGATATTATCTTCCTATCCCAGACGATTGGATTTTATAAAAAACAAAGCATTTTGCAACTAACTGCAAAGTGTTTTTTTAATACAAAAACAAGGACATTGGGTATTCCCTTTGTCCTTTTATTATGCCGTTTTAGCTTAATGGTAGAGTAGCGCCCGACGAAAAGAGTGGCTAATAGGGTTCAATTCCCTTGGCCATACAGACGAACAACAATGCTTACCGCAGAATGAAAAAAAACGAAAATAAACAGGAAAAATTTGTTTGCAACGGTTGATATTTTGAAAAAGATGTGGTATACTTATTGTTGGTATAAGGGAAAATGTGGTATTTTTGGCGGGCAAAAGCCAAAAAGATACTGCAAGGACAAGCTCTTTGCCACTTAAACTACGATAAAAAAATTTTTGGAGGAATTCATAATGACTATCTCTACCGAAGTTCAAGAGATGTACTGCGTTGCAAAAGGCGCAGGCGTTGCTCGTCATGAAAACGCTGCTATTCCCGAAGAAGGCAAGTGGATTCATGCGAAAGAAATCAAAGATATCAGCGGTTTTACCCACGGTATCGGTTGGTGTGCTCCTCAGCAGGGCGCATGTAAGCTTTCCCTTAACATTAAAGAGGGTATCATCCAGGAAGCGCTCGTGGAAACGATCGGCTGTTCGGGTATGACGCACTCGGCTGCAATGGCAGCGGAAATCCTTCCCGGCAAAACGCCTTTGGAAGCGCTCAACACCGACTTGGTTTGCGACGCAATCAACACGGCTATGAGAGAATTGTTCTTGCAGATCGTATGCGGTAGATCGCAG
>SVHQ01000014.1 GCA_015055785.1 Clostridiales bacterium
CCAAAGCGCGGTCGTAAAGCCCATACCCAGGACGCACTTTCCCAGGGCCTTCATCCCAAAGGTGCCTACCATGGTCGGGACGAACATAACCTTTGAACCCACAATCGTGGTATGCTTTGAGGATTTCAAGGATACCCGTATCACCGTCGCAATCACGATGGCTTGCTTCCGAGAAATCGCCGTTTTCAAAGTGCTTTACGTTACGAATATGCGCAAAGGCGATACGGTCACAATGCTTTCTCACGATTTCCGCTACGTTGTTGCTGGGGTTGGCGTTCAAGCTACCCGAACAGAGCGTCAAGCAGTTGTATTCGTCGTCCACCATTTTCAAGAAACGGTCAATACTCGGCTCGTCCACCAAAAGTCGGGGCAAGCCGAAAATATCCCAAGGGGGATCGTCCATGTGGATTGCCATTTTGATGTCGCATTCACGGCAGGTGGGCATAATCGCTTCCAAGAAATATTTGAGGTTTTCCCAAAGTTTTTCTTTCGTTACGGGCGCGTATGCCTTGAACAATTCGTCCAACTTCGCCATGCGCTCAGGCTCCCAACCGGGGAAAGTCATATTGTACTTTTCCGTGAAATCCAAGATATACTTCGCCATCGCATTGTAATCATCTTGAATCATATTCTTTTCATAAAACAAAGCCGTCGAACCGTCGCCAACTTCGTGGAAAAGATTACTTCTCGTCCAGTCGAAAATGGGCATGAAATTATAACAAATCACTTTCACACCGTATTTGGAAAGGTTGCGAATGGTTTGTTTGTAATTCTCTATATATTTATCTCTCGTAGGCAAGCCGATTTTGATATCGTCGTGCACGTTTACCGATTCGACGACGTCGATATAAAAGCCGTATTCGTCGCATTGCCTTTTTACTTCTGCGATTTCGTGTTCTTCCCAGATTTCACCAGGCATTTTATCGTGCAAAGCCCACACGATACCCTTTACGCCTGGGATTTGCTTGATGTCCGATAATTTGATGCGGTCGTTTCCTTCGCCGTACCATCGAAACGTCATTTGCATACTACTTTCTCCTTAAAATCTCTCAATAAATCCACGCACTCGTTCGGGATTTAACACCATGAATTTTACAGATTATAAGCCCGACTCATACTAACCAACACGTATTTTTAAGAAAGCTGAAAAGTTCCATTTCCGCTTCAGGAAACGTATCGGAATATTCTGCCTTCAACATCCACTTTCCATTGAGTTTACCATTGGATTTGATTAGCATTATTTTCAATTCCGCATGCACAACATACTTATCCCTGCGCCCTTATATTTTACTGTATTTGCAAATTACCAAGGATTAAATTGACTGCCCTTTAATTTTAAAATCGCTTCCGTGAAGAAATAATCACCGTAAATAATGGAAGTATGTATCCCTTTACCGTACGCATGACTGCCCATTAATAAGATACCGTCTTCATTCGTGCTCCAATCACACCAATTTTCTTCCATGGCTTTTAAAATATTTAACGCCGCCTCAAGATAAAAATCCTTCTCTTCATCCCCTACATGTCTTGCAATTTCAATAAGACCGCAAGCAGCTATCGCCCCCGAAGTCGAATCGTAATAAACAGGCGTTTTCGGTTGTCGAAAATCAAGCAACGGGAGCCAATTCGTTTTTCTTGTACACTCTATGAAATAATTGGCTACTCGCTTTGCCGCCTCTATATATTGCACATCTTTCGTATGTATATAAGAAAGCGTAAAACCGTACAATGCCCAAGCCGTTCCTCTAGCCCAACTGGAATCTTCCGAATATGCTTGTCCCACATTCGTACCCAATACAACACCAGCTTTTTCCGTATCATGTATGACAATATGACGCACCGAACCATCCGAGCGCAAATGATCACGAATCGCCATATTCGCATAACGGATTGCCACTTTTTTAAATCGCGCATCCTTTAATTCATCACTCGCCCAATACAGCAAGGGCAAATTCATCAAACAATCAATAATTGTCCAACCTGAAACATCTTCATCCGTAATCCATGAATTCCAACAACGAATATAATCCCCTTCGACGTTATAACGGCTCATCAAAGACATCGCAGCAATTAAATTACGGTTACGAGAATCCATATCCCCCGTCAGTTTGTAATGTGCTCCGCTCAAAATATGCCACATAAAACCAACGTCGTGATTCCACTCCTCCATATAATGAAAGGCTTGATCTAAGAACTTTTCAGAAATTTCCGCTGTTTGCTTATAACAATCCTTACCTGTTTCCGAATACATCAACCACATCAAACCGCCCCAAAAGCCGTTTGTCCACATAACAATATTTTTACCTTGCGAATGATCGTCATGCTCACCATTGCGTGTGGTATGTGGTATTTTATTTCTGCTCTTTACCGAAGTACGAGAAAGTTTCTCATCCAATTTTTCCCAAGTACTATTTATCCATTCATGATTGTTTGCAATCATTTCCGCAAAGCTCATTATTCCCTCCTACGGCTGTTTTCCAATATACGCCAAAATACCGCCGTCTACGTACAAAATATGTCCGTTGACAAAGTTGGATGCGTCACTAGCAAGGAACACTGCAGGTCCTGCCAAATCTTCGGAATTCCCCCATCTTGCCGCAGGTGTTTTTGCGATGATAAAGCTGTCGAATGGATGACGAGAACCATCTAATTGTTTTTCTCTTAAAGGTGCTGTCTGTGGCGTTGCGATATACCCAGGGCCGATACCGTTACATTGAATGTTATACGCACCATATTCGCTGGCAATATTTCTCGTCAGCATCTTTAAGCCACCTTTTGCCGCTGCATAAGCCGATACTGTTTCTCTCCCTAATTCACTCATCATCGAGCAAACGTTAATAATTTTACCGCCGCCTTTTTTTATCATAGAAGGAATAACCGCTTTCGCGCAAATAAATTGTGCTGTCAAATCAATATCTATCACTTCACGAAAATCAGCAACGCTCATTTCATGCATAGGAATACGCTTAATAATCCCTGCATTATTGACAAGAATATCAATTATTCCGAACTCTTTTTCAATTTCTGCTACAAGCGTTTGAACGGCTTTTTCATCCGTCACATCGCAAATATACCCTTTCGCTTGAATCCCACGTTTATTATATTCAGCAAGTGCCGTATCCAAATGTTCTTGTTTTCGACAGTTAAAAGCAATTTTTGCCCCAGCGCACGCAAGTGCTTCCGCAATCGCAAAGCCAATGCCGTAAGCCCCGCCCGTAACAAGAGCAACTTTTCCTTTTAAGCTAAATATTTTTTCCATATTTTTCACCTTATAATAAATCCTTTGTTTGAATATGGTCCATATCGGTAAATTCTTGATTTTCTCCACACATCGCCCAAATGAACGAATAGTTCTTCGTGCCTACGCCAGAATGAATAGACCACGACGGCGAAATCACCGCTTCTTCATTGTGCATAATAATATGTCTGGTTTGCGTAGGCTCACCCATCATATGGAATACTACGTCATTTTCTTCCATATCCAGATACAGATACACTTCCATACGTCTATCATGCGTGTGGCAGGGCATAGTGTTCCAATTTGAGCCTACTTCTAATTGCGTCAAGCCCATTGCAAGCTGACAACTCTTCATGACTTCGGGATGAATATACTGATTTATGACGCGTTTATTACATTCTTCCACACTTCCGCAAGGAACTTTCTTCGCTTTCGTAATATCAATTTTTACAGTAGGATAACTCGTATGCGCAGGACAAGAGCTTACGTAAAATTTCGCAGGCGCGTTCTCATCGCAGCTCCTAAAAGTAATTTCTTTATTACCCATACCGATATACATACCATCACGGGGATTCATTTCGTATTCTTTACCGTCCACCGAAACAATCCCTTTGCCGCCGATATTTATACAGCCCATTTCACGGCGCTGCAAGAAATACTCCGCTGCAAGTTCTTTCCCTGCCTCCAACTTCAGCACCTGACGTACAGGCATAAGCCCTGCCGTGATAATACGATCAATATGACTGTACACCATTCTCACATTGTCTTTTGTGAAAAGGTTTGCAATATGAAATTCTTCGCGCAATCTTTCGGTTGTATAATATTTAACGTCCTTTGCATTTGCAGCTTGTCTTACTTCCATTTTACTCAAATCCTCCTTGATATATCGTCCGTAAACTTCGATTTGGCTCAACGCCGCAAACCCTAAAATTTCCGTAACCTGTGTGAAATTCAACAGTTTGATTTTTCTTGTTCTTTTCTTCGGGAATAACAGTGGCTTACCTTTGGAATTATTGGGGTGAAGACAGTTTCTATCCAATTCAAACTCCCCTTTTATCATTTCACCGTCGTCAAATTGTACGTCTATCGTTTTCCAATAGGAATCGTGCGGCTGACCATCCCATTCTTTATTAAAATCCGCACGTAAATAGAATATCAATCTTTCTATTTCTACTTCGTGGCCAAAATCGAGGGTATATTCTAAATCATTTCTCGCACCGCCTGCCCACGAATGAAAAGGATAAGCACCGTGCCCTTGATTATTCTTTTCGCCGTCAATCGCGTTGCGCTCGTAAAAACAAGGTTCTTCTCTTGTTACAAAATTTGCGCTAGCATGTGGATACCCGCCCGTTTTACAGCGCAAATCGTGAGAATTTAACGCAATATTCCGCACAGCGTAAAACTCTTCTTCTGCAAGTTCTCTCACAAAAATGATATGTTTCGTCCCTTGAAAAGTATTCGGCGCATAGCACATTTGCAATTCCCTTTCCGACGGAATTGTAAACGTAAAACTTTTATTCAGAGCATATATAAAACTTTCTTTCAGCGTGTCATCTAATTGAACAGCAAAAAAATTTGTGCCGTCCAAGCGAATATGTATTTGGTCGCCTTCATAAAATTCGCCGTTATATACTTCTCTAATCACACTACCTTTTGCGGCAAATTTCAGTTGTTTATCTTTACCGATAATCTTTAAATATAACATGAAACTCTACCCCTTAAAACCAATCGGTAGAATGGTCTAAATGTCCTGCCTTTCCCGACCAAATTTTCTTGTTCGTCCAATCGCAATCTGCTTCCATCCAAAACGCCGCGTTACATGGTAATCCCAATGCTAAAAAGACGGTAGAACATAAATATAAGCTCCCAACGTTTACGTATAATTCGGTAAGCTCTGGCTGACAACCATATAAACCTGGTTGCAACCAACCTTTTTCGTCAAACACATTCTTTGCTTCCATACACTTCTTGATTACTGCCGTCAACGCGCATCGAACTTGCCCTGCCGTTACATGTTTCGGCAAAAAGTCTTGCAAAGCTGCTTGCGATAATAATTGAAATGCGCCAAAACGATAGGCAAGTGAACGCCCCACAGCTGGATACGTTCCATCAGGCATAATCAGTCGTTCCATAATCGCGGCATAACGCGTTGCCCTTTTTTCCGCTTCTTCTTTTATTGACTGAATATTTTTCCTCTTTAACGCTACATAACGCAAAACATCCAAAAGCATCGGCTGTATAACAAAGCTGTTATAATAATCAAAATGGTAATGCGCTCCGTCACCATATAAACCGTCACCGACATACCATTCGCCAGAAAATTTATCTATCGCATACATCAAACGACTTTCCTCGATTTCCTCGCCCATATACCCAAGCGCAACCTCTATAATCGAAGCAAATAGCAGCCAATTATTCTCATACGGTTGAATGCATCTAGTGCTTTTTAACGCCATTATTAAATTCTTTTTAACGTGCATCGGAAGCAAGTCGTACAACTGTTTTGGAGCGCGCAATATTCCATGCGCTAAAAAAGCAGCATCAACCAATGGTTGAGCGCCGCTATTAAAATTCATAAAATCGGGCGAAATCGGATCTGTCGCTTGTTCTATACATTTCCGAACAAGCACCCTGTATTTTTCTTGCAATTCCACCTCTTCATCCTGTAAGCCTTCCAATTCTAACCATGGTGCAATACCGCATACTGAACGTCCAAACGCTTCTAAAGCAATCGTATTAAATTCATTTTTATGAAAATCGCTCGGTATCTCTTTTGCGAGCTTCCCCTGCGCCAAGTTTTCAAATACAGGCGAAACGATTTTCAGCATTGTTTCTATCCAATATTTTCTTGTATTTTCCATAATATGCACCAAACCTTATGCAGCCTATTCAAAATCTTCCCAACGCCATTCGTCATACCATTTGATAATCGGCGTATCGCCGTCAAATTCAATCGGTAACCAAACGTAGTCGGCTATTGACGTATCTTTTCTTGTCAATTTCCGCATATCCACCTGAATCGTTTCCTTATCGGGATTGAACATACTCTCAAAAACAGCACACATATCCGGCATATCGTCGGGCAAATCCACCAACCACCTATCTGCCATCGCAATAAAGAGATTCTTCTTTTTCGGGTGTTTAAAAATACAACTGATTTGGCTATCAAACGAAGTCTTTTTCGCATCGTTTACGTGCGGGTCGCCAAGCACTTTCCATTCCCCCATATACGTATCGGCAACCGCCGTTTCCGATGGATTGGGGAATTTCGACGTCGTGCCCGACGTAATCATATAAATTTTTCCGTTATGTACAAAAGTAGCGGGAGCTTCACGAATAAAGGGTGGATATCCGTAATGGAAATAGCTGTTGTACTTATCTTCTTCCACGCCCATATAATCTTCCGTGAGCGGCGTAATAATCAATTCCGAATGGGGTTTTTCATAGATACAATACGCCTTATCCCCATCTTTCACGAGTTCGTAGTCTCCAAATTCAAAACCGTTTGGATAATAATCCTTTTTCACAATTTCAAAAGGACCTTTGATAGATTTCGCCGTAGCAATCACCGCAAAACCTGCGCTGTCCGCCGACATTACTTTCAACCACATAACGTATAATCCCGTTTTTTCGTTATACAAAATATGCGGTCTGTCCATTTTTGCACGATAATAAATGGGACTTTTTTCGTCTTGCAATTCGGGCATTAAAATAATACCTTCGCTCTTCCAATTATACAAATCTTCGGAAGAATACAAACGAACCCCCCAATGCCACACTTCATATTCCGTATTGGATTTTTCTTTATTCTCACCGTACCAATAAAATTTGCCTTCCTCGTAGAACATATAGCCTGCGTGCGCTTGAATACGGTTTCCTTCCATATCCAGCCAAGGTTTCCCAGGGGTAAAACAAGTTTTTTTGTTCATTAGTCTTTCCTTTTCTCTTTTTGATATATTTTTGGCATTGAGAAGATGCCCTGTTCGTTTAACTGATATTCGTTTGTGAATTTTTCGCCTTCCGTACGATAGGAACCACTCCAATAATTCCCGTGATTTTTAGGAATTTCGTGTAACGGCCCAAATAGATTTCGTCGAAGCAATACCGCCGTAAGCGGCAAAACTCCTTTCGCTACTTCTATATCCTTTAACGCAAACGGCGCAAAAGCCGCTATTTTATCCCCTGATTTAACACAAGCCGCATTAAATTGCAATTTTTCTACGTCATAAACGCCATTTGTGAGCGGAATTTGATAGGTAATTGCGCCCGTATAATAGGGAAAACCTTGTCCGCAAATATCGCCAAAAGTTATTTTTCCGGGCTTTTCGAAAAGCGTCCTAGTCCCATTCCGCACCGCAAAATCCCCTGCCAAATACACCGTTTCTAAATTGCAAGCGGGCGTAAAATCAAAGGTGACGTCTATTTCATTTTCGCCGATGATAAAATTGTCTTTATCCAAATCGTACCGCGAAAAACAAATATCCTCCACAAAAGGTTTTTCCGCACTTTTCTTTAAGATTTTGCCGTTAAAACACCATTTTGCATTCGGCAAATTTTCTAACATCAAATAGGAATTTGCAGGCACCATGTCTGCGTTGAATGTATATTTTAATTGAACTCGACATAATTTTTTATGATAGTTTTCACCGTCATATTTTTCTTCAAACCATGGTTGAAGGTTGTTCGCGCTTCGTTCTTTTAAATCAAATTTTCTACGTATCGCCTTATCTATTTTTAAAAACTCGTCGCTACCTTGCCTTTCGCCGTCAATCGTATATTCCGCGAAATCCAAAGGCAGAATATTCGGCTCGTTTAAAAGATAATCAAACTGCGTTTGCGGAATATCTACAATTTTTCTATCTTCTTGTAGCTGCTTTTCTTCCACATCTTTTATTCCGTCAATGGAAAGTAAGATTTCTTCCCCTTTGACAAAATTCTTTTGAACAATCGTTTTATTGTCTTTACAAATAAAGCCTATCGATTCCCTTTCGCCTGTACGCAAATTGATTTTTGATAACGCATGCGCACCGTCAATCGTGATTTTTGCCTCTTGTGCTCCATCACAATCAAACGCCACAGCAAAAAGCAAATATCCTTGCTCCGATTTTTTCATTTTTGAGAGCATTTTTCCTTGAAAATCAATCAAATATTGCTCTTTTGATAACGTTTTTACTGTATCAGGCACATCCGTCAATGGCACAATTTTTGCCTTTATATCAAGGGGGGTTCTCTTTCCGTCTACATAAGTAGGAAGATTATCCGCAATTATGATATTTCCGCCGTGCGCGGCAAACGTCTGCAAAATACGCAACGTTGATAAACGGATATGGATAATCGGCGGCAATACCACCGTTTTATATCGCATTTTCCCTACCGCCAACGCAGACTCACCGTTTTTCACGGCAATATAGGACTTGCAAGAAAGAATATCCTCGTCGGCTATATCAAAATCTAAACCACTAAACAGCATATTCTCTATGATATTACGCCAATCGGATTCTAATTTTTTAAATTTTTCCGCTCCTGCATAACCGCCTGCGCGCACCAATCCCCACGCGCTTTCAATCGGTGTAAGCAACAACGTATCCGTCAAATATTCCGCTTCACCAAAAGTCATTTTCAGCCTTGCGAAATAGTCCTCTACGTAGCGATATTCTTTATACCAACCTGCTTGAAAAAAGATACTTGCAGGACAATCGCGTTTGGCTTCACCGCCCATTGTATACCACGATAAATGCGGACAACGCACGTTAATACCCAAAATCGCCTGCCAATCTCCCGAACGTTTATAATAATCAAACGTCGTTTTCCAGCCCGTACAAGCGTACATTTCCGACAAGATTTCTTTCTTACCCGTCTGTTTGGCTACGGACACAGCCTGCAAGGGTGCGGCAAAGAAATAATTATCGTCACGCAAATTATCAATGCCAGGAATATCCATATATTCATAATAGCGCATGACGCTACCCTGCCAGTTGATTTGCCCCAGCAAAGTGTTTTCATCCCATACATGCCCCGTTACAAGCAGATGATTCGCCTTACACCATTGATAATATGGAATGGCAAAGGATTGCAAAAACTGTGATTGTAAAATTTCCAAATATCGCCAAATCGTAGAATTAAAATCTTCCCCGTCCTTTTCAAAAAATAGTTCGGGGAGTCTATCCTCTATCCGCTCGCCGTATTTTTCAAAATACATATCAAACGTATCGTAAGACCACGGCAACATCGCCTGCGCATTTTGATTGGTTATATTAAACCCGTTAAATACGCCACCGCGGTGCGGTTCATCGGTGAAAATCCCTTTTATTTCCTTGCCGAATTTCTCCCCGTAAGCCGCCTTATATTTTTCATGCGTTTGAGAAAGAAAATCTTTCACCGCCGCCTTATTTAAAGTATCAAGATAAGTATTTCCGTTATAAAAATCAGACGGCTGAATAACCTCCACAACAAATGTCGCCTTTTCATAGCCGTTGGGAATCGCCTCGTTTTCTTTCAACTTTTTATAATCAAAAAGCCGTTTCCCAAAGTGCGTTTTTCCTTTATCTGCTTCGCCTATCAATCGGATAGCAAACACACCCAAAACACATTTATTCTCGTACATGGTGCCGTCATTTCCAATATACATAGACACAGATTTCTGTCTATTCTCTTCCTTTTGCGTCACCAAACCGCCACAAGAACCGCTAGGCCAACGGTCCTCGTCATACAGCCAACCCTGCATATCTTTTGTTGCAAAATAATCGGCTGTATTCTCTACGTGCGAGAACCACTCTTTTGACATATACTCTGTCGAAAGTCCGCAACGAGAGTGCATGAAAGCACCGCCGAAACCCATTTCTTCTAAGATTTCGGCTTGTCTTTCCAACTCTTTTTTATCGAGTTTGCCGTTCCAGCTCCAGAACGGCAAAGCCCGATATTTTTTTTGCGGATTTTTCAACGACATATAAAATCTCCTTACAAGATTTTAATAGAAACTTCCTTAAATTCAGCCACAGTATTCCCTGCAACAAGGCTCAAATATCCCTTTATCGCATTTGGACGTACCTTGCTTTCTTTTACGTTGAACGAACCCAAAGGCTCTTTTGTAGTATCTCTACCGTTAAATACATACAGTACGCCGTCTTGACAGCGAATGGTGAACGTAAAGTAGCCGTTGTTTCTTTCGCCTGCATCCAACGAAATACCGCTAGCCGCGCCACGCGCCTGATTGTCGTAGAAAGTAATTCTTGCCTTTGTACCGTTTTCAATATACTGTGCAAATAACAAGATACCCGCTCTTTCATGCGTAAACGCATACGAGCTCTTATTCACACAAAGCCCAGCCCAACCAGAAGCAGGATCCAGCTTCATCGTAACGGTGATTTCATAGTTTTCATACTGCCCTGCCGCAGACGAAACGCCTGCATACCAGTTGCCAGTACCGTCCACTTGAAGTCCGCCCTTATAATTACCGTTTTCATCGGTCATCAAAGTAGACATACCGTTATAGCGATTCCAGCCAGCCAAACTTTCCTTACTATCAAACAAATACGTTTGATCCGTCGTTACAAATTCTTTAGAAACGCTAGGTTCGTTGATAATCGGTTCGGTAATTTTTCTCGTCGTAAACGGCGTCAATTTCGTATAATCTTCATTCGGCTGTAAACCATACATAGAGAAGGAAGCCAAATCAAATAAACCGTTCTTACAATAAAAACTAAGCGCACCGCCAATTGAATAGCCAACGTTGTAGGTGATGATAGGTTCTTGCGACCAGATTTGATTTTCCGCCATATAACCGTCAGCATATACCTTAATCACCCCGTTTTGCACCGCTACAATCAAATAACAACTGTTATAATGCAAACCGTTCACTTTTTTAGAAGCAAGCAACGTTTCGCCGTTATAAAGGCAAATTTCACTGTCCGAATT
Organism: Clostridiales bacterium; assembly: GCA_015055785.1. The sequence continues at coordinate 11,153 of SVHQ01000014.1, forward strand.
TACACAAACGTAATACCCGCCTTCTTCAGGCAATGCTCCCACACGCGTACCGAACAAAATACCGCCATAAGCTTCTACGTATTTCCCCGTAGGCGTCAAATGGGTATTCGCACCGATGATAAAATCACTTACGGAAAGGGAAGCAACGCTTGCGTGTGCGTACGTTGTCGTCGTTGCATTGACAAGCAAAAGCTGATTTTTAATACTAAACGAGCCTTTATACGTTGTAATCGCGCGCGCGTTGTTCGTAACGCCTGGATTAAGAATGGAATATTTTGTATTGGACGAGAACATCATATAACCGCCCGTATAAGTATCCAATTTCAAACTCGTCAAAACGATAGATTCTTCGCCGCAATATACGGTAAACAATCCCTCAACGCATTCAAACGTAAAACGTTCGTTATCCACAAAGCCATCTACCGTACCCGAAACACGAAGATTGCTACCTTCATAAATTTCATAATCGCCTGTATCGTAAATACGGAAACGCATAGCTAAATTGCTAATTTTGCCCTTATCCGAGCCAAACACGAAATCCACGTAACCATCGCCGCTTCTTTCATCAAAACGAAGGGTTACATCCGTGCGGAAAGACATATATTCACCGACCAAATACATCAAGCTTTCGCCCGCCGTCGTATTCTTCCAGCCGTTTTCTACGTATTCCCACGTGCCGCTTGCAATCTTATATTGCGCATAAGCCCTATACGTTTCTCTATCGTCAGTAAGCACGATTTCACCGTATTGCGCACCTGCGAACATACCTTGATAATTCTCTGCGCTTGCGTTCCCTCTTGCATACCAATCGAAAGCCGCTTCCGTTGTTCCGTGCGCGAAAATACCGCAATCGATATCCGCATAGTTCGCATAAACCCCTGCCGCAGGGATTGCCACCCAATTTTCGCCCGTTGTCGAGTCCTTATATCTTGCGTAATAGAACGCGCCGACCTTTTCGAGTTGCACTTCAAAATCACCATTCGTTGTACAAGGCGTTTTGCCATACACTACCAAAGAGCCGTTTGTCGTAATGCCTGCATAGTAATATATCTTTCCGTTTTGCATGGTTTTACCAACGCTAACGAAAGAATCCATCCCCGCTTTGCCAATGCAAACACCTGCATAATCCCCTTCATTATTTGCTTGATAAGACAAGCTTGCTTTCACGGAAAAATCGATATATTTGCCTTCCGTCAAAAGGTGCGTATTCGTAAGCTTTACATAACCGTTTTCAAATACCGCTTTATCGTTGGTTTTGAATACCGAGCCATAGCCTTTTTCAAAATCCACGTAAGCACATTCGGCTTGGTTTTGCACCGTTAAATCGGTGAGCGTACCCTTGCCGTCATTCGCCGCAAAGCCTGCATACATTTGATAGGAAAGAGTAGGCAACACCAATGAAGCATCTGCTACTATTTCGCCGTTGATAGAAAGAGTACACGTATTCCCATTCGTTCTGTCAAGGCGAATTTCATCACCCTTTTGAATGGTTTGCGAGTATACTTTTCTTGCGTTGTTGCCCTTTGTTTCACGAGCCCAAATTTCAAGTTTTTTACCTGCTATTACTGCCGCATAATATTCAGAATTGGTTTCCTTTGTATTACGAAGCATCAACGCTACGCTGCCGTCCACTTTCGCGGCAACAGACGCATTATTAAACACGGGGTAAGCGGCAAATTCCGCCGTATCCCATGCACCCGTCAAAGTCGATTTCCCATCGACTGAGAATTTATTTTCTGCGACCCATTCCGTGCGCGTATAGTCCACGCCCAAACGAACAAGTTCAAATCGTTCTACAAAATCCCCCTCTTTACCAACAGCCAAAGCCGCGCCGCCAGGAAGAACGTCTATCGTAATCTTACCATCCTCTACCGTATAAGACTGACCAGAAATCCAATCGTAAATTCTTTCGCCGTCTTTGATAGAAAGCTTTTTCGCATCCAACGTAACGCCTTTAATCCTTTCGGGATTTTGGTTTAAAACTACCATCACTTGCCCGTCCGTATTCATACGTCCGAATGCGTAGTAGTTTTTCGCTTCATTCACTTCCAACTGAATAAACGTACCCGTAGTAAAGGTATTTTTATACGTTTTACGTAAATTGATTAAATTGCGATAGTAATTATGGATATAATAATCCCATTCGTTTTCCGTCCAATTAAACGAGCCAAACCCCGAAGGAGGACCGCCCGTAAGCCAAGGATAATAATCCCCTTCCATACCGATTTCGTCGCCGTAATAGATAACGGGCGAACCAACGTATGTGAAATTCAAGAGCGTCGCCGCAAGCAGCGATTGATAATTCTGACATTCCTGATAAATTCTCGATCTATCGTGCGTAGAAAGGGAATTATAACTGCTGTTCGCCATATCTCTAGGCAAGCGCACAACACCGTTATAAATACTGTTTGCAAGCGCACCTACAGTCGTTGTTCCTGCCGTCCAAAGACGAACGGGATCGGTGTAGTTATAATTCCAGAAACCGTCGATCGTACCCGTGCTCGTCAAAATATCCGAAGGCAATCCAGCCAAACCAACGGAAGAGGTAATCGTTTCACTGATAAAGCCGATATCCTTGTCAATACCTTTCACGTATTTGCGGATATCGTTGAGGATTTGATAAGCGTTATCCCAATGCCCTTCTTGCGTACCTGCAAGGTTTGCGCCAACGTCCAAACGCCAACAATCGACGTCGTATTCCGTCAAATACAACTGAATGAGAGAAGCAGGCTGTGCGTACAACCAATCACGTGCCGCTTTGGAAGAAAAGTCGATATCATTCCCCCATCTGCCTGCAATAATTTCACCGTTTTCATCGTACATTACGGTGTAAGTCAAATCGTCTTCTTCCGTAATATCTATCGGGAAAATATCCGCCGCATCGCTGATTTTCCCCGATGCTACGTAATATTGCAACACGGCGTCCAAAGAAATTTTAATCCCGCCGTCATGCAAACTGTCAATAAGCGTATGTAACGTGTCCGAATTACCAAATGCACAATCAATCATGGTTACATCATAAGCACCGTAACCTGCGTTGTGATTGGTGTACCAAATGGGGTTAATCTGCAAAGAATCGATATCCATGCTCTGCAAATAATACTGTTTTTCTTGGATACCGTTCAAATCGCCGCCAAACCAATCGTTTGCGGAAAAATGAGTATTCCCCCACATCATCTGCGTAACAGTAGTCCAATTCCCCGACGTTGCGCCGCCGAAGCTTTCCTGATACATTTTATCATTGGTTACGTCGCCATTATTAAAGGAATCGGGCATCATCGAATACCAAATCGCCCCATGCGTCCATTCAGGGCTGGAATAATTGACAAGCACCAACCAATCGGACGTTCTATACAACGGCTCGGTCACGCTAACTTCTTGCGTAGCATCGTACCAAATCGTTTCCAAATTATTCGTACATTCAAAATGATAGCTGTACGAAGTTGCCTGTGCGGGGAGGGTGCATACCCAATATTCATAATAACCGCTTTCGTCCAAGCCTTCGCATTGCATATCGATTTTGTGATAAGTACAATCTGCGGCATTTTTCTCTTTTACGTCCATTGTAAAGCAGAATTTTGCCGACGTTAAATTTCCCTTATCCGAACGCAAACGATAAGTAACCTCGTCCGTATCCGTAGGCGAGGTTTCGCTCATATACACGTAACCTTGGTCGTGATATAAATCTTCTATGATATATTTTGCTTTTTCGCTCAAAACCGTGCATCCTGCCAACAGAGAACACCCTGAAATAACGGAACACGCAATAATTGCAATCGTCTTCTTTTTCATCTTTTAACCCTTTACTGCGCCAGCCGCAGCCCCTTCAAGGAAATATTTAGAAAAACATGCGTAAATAGTAATCGTGGGCAACATCATTATCACCAAACCTGCGCACAGCTCGCCATATTCCGAATTGTTCATACCCTGAAAACGGATAAGACCAAGCGGAATCGTCCAAACTTGCTGATTACGGGCAAGCGCGATAAGCGGCCACATGAAATCGTTCCAAACCCCGTTAAATTGCTGAATTGCCGTGAATGCGATAATCGGCATCGACATCGGCAATACAACACTGAAAAATAAATGTCCAAACCCTGCGCCGTCTAGTTCGCTCGCTTCGATGACTTCTTCGGGCAAGCGTTTCATGAAGTTCGACATCAGAATTACCGCCATGCCACCAGGCGAGAATACGTAAGGCACAATCAACGCCCAAAGCGTATTCAATAAATTCATATCCCGAATCATAATCAGTTTAGGGATAGAAGTTACTTCGCTCGTCAAAAACATACCCGACAGCATCAATGCCATAATCACTTCCGAACCTTTAAAGCGCAAAATACCAATCGCATAACTAATCAAGCAAACGGAAAGCACGTGTCCTATAACGGAAATGACAACCACGTACAAACTGTTGCCAAGCAGCGTACCGATTTCCCCTTCAATCCACGCCGTCGTGTAATTTTCGGGATGAGTAAAGGAAATTTTAAAAGGGTCTTTCAAAAATTCTGCATATGTTTTAAAGGACGTTGTAATTGTGAACAGCAAAGGATATATGATACATACCGTTAAAATCGTCAACAGCACGGCAAAGAAAATCTTTGCGCCGAGGTCGCTAGAGGATTTTTTCTGCATTTTCGAGGAATCTTTCGTTTTATGGAAAATCATACGTGTTCCCCCTTTGCTAAAAGTTTATTCGCCACAACCGAAAAACAACTGATAATCGTAGCGAGCAACAACGCCATAGCCGACGCTCTGCAATATACGTAAGAGCCGTATGCCGTGTTGTATATGTACAATCCGACAACCTGCATAGCAGGGTCGTCCTTAAACAATAAATAGAACAAATCAAACGATTTCAATCCACCTATCATAGACAGTAAAACGTTGATACGCGTCGTGTACCATGTAATTGGCAAAATAATACGCCTTAAAATTCCCATACTGCCCGCGCCGTCGATTTGCGCACTTTCGATAATCTGTTTATCGATGGCATTCATCGCCACGAAATAAATAATCATCGTCAAGCCCACGTGTTTCCACGTATTTACGATAACAATAGACGGCATTTTCCATGCAGGGTCACCCAGCCAATTCGGCGCGTCGATATTTACCAACTGCAACAGGGTATCCAACAACCCATAATTAGGTTCGTAAATAAACGTCCACATAACAGATGCCACTGCCGCAGGCAAAATGTTAGGCAAATACAAAATTACACGATATGCGCCTTGCATTTTCGGCGTCATTCTATACAGCATGTACGCCATGATAAAGCCGAGAATCGTCTGCACCACCGTCGTAATTACCGTAAATTTCAAAGAGAGCCAAAGTCCTGAAAAAAAGGTAGATTCTTTGAATATCCATTCGTAATTTTGAAGCCCGATATAATCCATCGGGTCGGTGGGAAGCGAACGGTAATTTGTTAAACTCAATATTAAACTGTAAATGACAGGATAAAAGGTAAAAGCGCAAATCCCAACTACGGTAGGGATGGCAAAAATCCATCCCCAAATATTCGCCCTTTTTCTCATCCTTTTCGTACTAAACATCGTTTAATCCTCTTTCGCGCCTTGCGGCGTTTTTTTTATCTTTATTGTTTTTACTTATTTCAACCAAGTATATTTATTGTCACTGTAATCCAAATCCGTCGTAATTTCAATCATCGTCAACTTACCGGGGTTGAGAATGTCATCCGTTACGGAAGCTACCGTATTCGCAAAACCTTGCTGTACAACTTCCACAGCCGTAAGGTTGCTTGCACTGGTCAAATAGTTATTGATAAGGGTATAAGTTTTACTCGAAGCGTCCGTGGAAAGCGTAAAGTCTGCTTTTTGAGGATATGCGCCAAGCTGTGAAAGAAGTGTTGCCATTCTTTCCTGTTCTGCGCTTGCGTACGTTACGTTCTTTTTCAAGGATACAGAACGAGTTTTTTCTGCCCATTTCTGCTGTACAGCATCGCTCATTAAATATTTCACAAACGACATTGCCGCATCGTAATTCTTCGTACTCTTTGCGATGAACAAGCTATCAAACGTACCGTTTGTATACGTATTCAAATTCAAATCCTGTACAACCTTAGGAGCGGGGAAAGAAATTGCACCGATTTCGAAATCGTTACCGATCGTTTCTTCCAATACGTCCAAATTATTGTTATTGAACAAAATCATAGGCGTTTTGCCATTGGTAAATTCTTTCTGCGCATTATCTCTCGTTTGAGGATCAAGCGTGAAGAAACCTGCGTCGTACCATTTCTTAAATTTCACCAAAGCATCTGCGTATAATTCTTGCAAACCAGCTTCTTTAGAAGCGTCTTGACGGTTGCAATAATATGCAGGATCGTTTACCAAACCAGTGAGAATATTTACGTATGCGTCAAAGGTGGATTTCACCTGCATCATCGTACCCGACGAAGTGCCATATACAGCCAACGGCGTCAATTCACCACTGCTTTTTTCGATAACGTCATAGCAAAGTGCTTCTAAATCTTCCAACGTTTCGGGAACGTCCCAATCGTTATCGTTAAACATTTTTTCGTTATAAACGATTACGTAGCCCGAAGCACGGAAAGGCGCTGCATAATAATGTCCATTAATTTTACCGTCTTCCAACGAGAATGCGTCGTTTACGTAGTTACCTTTTTCTTCTGCCACAAAAGCGTCCATATCGGCAAGATACCCATCGTTTGCAAAATTATACGATTGATTTGACCAATAACAGAAAACGTCAGGAAGTCCACCACTGCGGAGCATATTCATAAGTTGCGATTCGATATTGCTGTAAGGTACGTTGGTGGGCGTAATCGTGATGTTGGGATTTGCCGCCGAAAATTCTTGACAAAGCTCCTTTAAAAGCGTTGCATGTTCGGGCCAATAATGTACAAATTCCAAATTTACTTTATCCCCTCTTGATGTACTACCACCGCCACCGCAAGCCACAAGGGAAAACGTCGTCATTGTCGCCATGGTTACCGCAAAAATTTTGCTGAGAGTTTTGTTTTTCATATTAGTTATCTCCTTTCTTTTTTCTGTTTTTTAAATATATCATGCCATTGCCTATTAATAACAGACCGCAAATACTGCTCGTTGGTACTGCGCCTATACAAGCGCGTTTATACGTAATATCGGAATTGGGTTTCACGTCCAAATTCGGTTGTGAAGCAGGTGCATCTTGGGGATTGGTCGGCACGTATTCTTCCGTGTAATAATCACGCACTTCTACCGCCGCTACGTCCAACACACGCAAGCTTATATCCTTATAATCACCACCGCCCCACCAAGAATGAAGCGCATAACGATTAAGCTCTGCTTCCCCGTAATAGGTCAACGAACCGTACAGCGAACCGTCCACATAATACCCAATTTCACCCGTCGCTCTATTTATCTTGAATTTCAACGTAATTTCTTTTTGACTATCTTCTGGATTCGCCGAGGGGTTAAAATTGGGAATATCCACGATTTTACCGCTAGAAGCCAACCCAAAATCGGAAGCACTCGCCGCAGGTACGGCACAAATATATAATCTGCCGTCATACATAACACGCATATCCAACGAAGCTTTATCGCTCGTCATCAAGGAAATGCCCACGCCATAATAAGCCAACGGCTCGTTGCCAAAGCTGAAATTAGAAATCGTTGCTTCGTATTCCCAAACCACTTCGGAAGATTTCGCCGTTGTGCCGTCTGAAAGGGTTAAACTTTTAAACGTCGGCACGTTCCCGAAAGCTTTGGTGTAATTCTTACTGTCCGCAACAAGATACGCCGTATGGTCTTCCGCGTTATAATGGAAAGTTTCGTTGCTTTCTTCTCCATTAAACACTTCGTAAATGGGCGGCAGTTCTACCGACGCAACGTCCATCATTTTTAACGAAAAATTTTTATACGTGCCGCCACCGCAGTAGGAATGTAAACCAAACCCATTTATTGCCGCTTTGCCTATGTAGGTCAACGTACCAAATTCCACGTCGTTTACATAATAAGAAATGGTATTATTCGCTCTATCTACACGGTATTTTAACGTGATTTCTTTCTGCACGTCCGTTGCATTGGTGGACGGCGCAAAGTTATAAATATTAAAATTCTTACCGTATCCGCCTAACCCGAACACCGCCGCATTGGTTGCCGCTATATTCAATCTGCCGTCATACATGATACGCATATTTAACGCAACGCCGTCGCTCAAAATTAACGCAAGCCCCGTGCCGTAATAATTTTCAGGAACTTCCTTATCCTTGCCGTTGACATAATTAAAATTGGTAAAGGTAGCTTCATATTCCCAAATAACTTGGTCTGCCGTTGTTTTCGTGCCATCGATGAGCGTCACCGATTTATATTCAGGCAAATTACCAAACGGTTTGGAAAAATCTGTGCTTGTTGCCTGCAACGAACCTGTATTCGTAGCAACCTGATAACCAAACGGCGCATTCGCCTGTTCCCCATTAAAAACGTTGTAGGAAGGCGGTGCAGGCGGTTTCACCCAACCCGTTGCCCCAAACACTTTGTAAGAAGCATCGGAAATCTTCGCCGTATTCTGTGACGCAACCAAACCAAACGTGAGCTGCTCCGTACTTTCATATACAAGCGTTCCCATTTCCGTTCCGTTGACATAGCAGGTGATACT
>SVHQ01000192.1 GCA_015055785.1 Clostridiales bacterium
TTTCGATAAAAGAAAAACAGACTCGTATTTGAGCCTGTTTCTTGCATTTAATCAGTTATTTACATTTTTTCAGGAATACCAATACCCAACAGCGCAAACGCATTTTTAAGGGATTGTAAAGTGGCTTCCGTTAATACCAGACGGAAATTCTTCGTCTTTTCATCTTCCGCTGCTAAAATCTTGCAATTGAAATAGAATTTATTAAACTTTTGTGCAACGTCCACAGCAAAACGAGCAACGTAAGAAGGTTCGTATTTTTCAGCCGCCGCTTGCACGGTTTCGGGGAAAGTTGCAATTGCTTTCACCAATTCGATTTCCTCAAGCGTTAATTCGGGAATTTCATATTCTGTCGGCACACCGCCCTTTTGTAATACGGAATTGGCCCTTGCACACGTATATTGTACGTAAACGCTTGTTTCACCATCAAAATTCAATACTTTATCGTAAGAAAATACAATATCCTTAATTTTGTTGTTGTATAACGCCCCGAAGATAACCGCACCTACACCTACTTTCTTCGCTACATCTTCTTTATTTTCAAGCTCGGGATTCTTTTCATCAATGATTTTATAGGCTTTTTCAATGCACTTATTAATAACGTCTTCCAAGAACACTACGTTGCCTTTACGAGTGGACATCGTGCCCTCTTCCAAGGAAACCATACCATACGCTACGTGCACCAAATCTTTCGACCATTCTTTTCCCAATAATTCCAAAACTTTAAAAAATTGTTTGAAATGCAAATTCTGTTGATAAGCTACGACATAAAGGCATTTATAGAAATCATACGTCGTTTTTCTATACATTGCAGCCGCCATATCACGCGTTGCATACAAAGAACTACCATCCGATTTTAAAATAATGCACGGGGACATACCGTATTCTTCTAAATCGACAACTTGCGCACCGCGGCTTTCAATAAGCAAATTCTTTTCTTTCAATTCGTCCACAACAGGCTGCATTTTATCGGAATAAAAGCTTTCCCCCGCATAAGAATCAAAGTGAATATCCAACATATCGTAAATTTTTTGCACGTCTTTAAGGGTCAATTCCTTGAACCAATGGAAAAGTTGAAGACACTCTTCATCGCCTTGTTCAATTTTTTTAAAATATGCACGTGCTTCATCGTCATATTCGGGATGTTCTTCTGCCTCTTGATGGAATCTTACGTATAATTCGTTTAACGCGCGAATACCGCCCTTTTCAATCGTTTCTTTATCGCCCCAACGCTTATACGCGGAAATCAATTTACCGAATTGCGTACCATAGTCCCCAAGATGATTGATACCAACCGCCTTATATCCTAAATAATTATAAATACGATACAAAGCACCGCCAAGAACCGTGGTGGAAAGATGCCCAATATGGAAAGGTTTTGCAATATTGATAGAGGAATAATCTAAACAGATAGTTTTTCCTTCACCTTCGTTAGATGCACCAAAATTTTCTTTTTCGTTAAGTATTTTGTCCAACGTAGAACGAACAAAATCTCCTTTATTTATCTTGAAATTCAAGTATCCGTTTACTGCAGAAATTTCACTAAGTACTCTGTCTGACAAAATACCTACGTCTGACATAAGACTATTCTTTAACTCCTCTGCGATAGCCACTGGACTTTTTCTGAGAACTTTTGCAAATTTAAAACAAGGTAATGCATAATCCCCCATTTCGGTGTTAGGAGGCAATGCAATCAATTCATAAAGTTCCTCTTTGGTTACGCCTTCTACGTTTAATTTTTCGCTAATATATTTCTTGTAATCCATAAATCTACCTTTCTTTTGGATTTTTTTAATTTTCTTGCAATTATATTAACATATTTTTCAATTTTGGGCAAGTTTAATTTGCCAATTTTCAAATTTTATATTATAATATATGGGAAAAATTTTGAAAAACCGAGAAAAGGACGTAAAAACTTATGAAACTTGGTGTTGTTGGTCTTCCCAACGTAGGCAAATCTACTCTTTTTAATGCAATTACACACGCTGGCGCAGAATGTGCCAATTACCCTTTCTGCACTATTGAACCCAACGTAGGCGTTGTTGCGGTTCCCGACGAACGTTTAGAAAAATTGGCAGCTTTATATTCCAGCAAGAAGGTAACGCCTGCCGTTATTGAATTCGTTGATATCGCAGGTTTGGTAAAAGGCGCGTCGAAAGGCGAAGGCTTGGGCAATAAGTTCCTTTCCCATATTCGCGAAGTGGATGCTATCGTACACGTCGTGCGTTGTTTTGAGGACACGAATATTACACACGTTGATAATAAAATCGATCCTGTAAACGATATCGAAACCATCAATTTAGAATTGGTTATGTCTGATATGGAAGCCGTACAAAATAGAATGAATAAAGTAAAAGTACAAGCACGCGGCGGTTCCGACAAAAAAGCCGTTGAGGAATACGCGTTCTTAGAACGTCTTTACGCTCATTTGGAAAGCGAAAAACCTGCACGCAATTTCGATATCAACGACGAAGAAGAAGAGTTTATGAAAAACTGTTTCCTTCTTACGTCGAAACCTGTTATTTACGCGGCTAATATTAAAGAAGACGATATGGGTAAAGCAGAAGACGATTTGCCTTTCGTTGTAAAAGTAAAGGAATTTGCAGCAAAAGAAGGCGCAGAAGTATTGGTTATTTGTGCAAAGACAGAAGAAGAACTTTCTCAAATGGATGCCGATGATAAAGCGATATTTATGGAAGAATTTGGGCTTGGTGAAAGCGGTTTGGATAGATTGATTAAAAAATCCTATGCTCTCCTCGGGTTAATTTCTTATCTTACCGCAGGCGAGAAAGAAACACGCGCTTGGACAATTGTGAAAGGCACAAAAGCGCCGCAGGCAGCAGGCAAAATTCATACCGATTTCGAAAAAGGCTTTATCCGTGCAGACGTTGTAAACTGGGAAATTCTCCTTAACCTCGGTTCTATTGCAGCCGCAAAAGCGGAAGGTAAAGTTCGCAGTGAAGGCAAGGAATATATCATGCAAGACGGCGACGTTGTAGAATATTACTTCAACGTTTCCAAGAGCAATAAATAATCCCATCTCATAAAAAAAAATTACACCACTTCACAAGTTTTTAACTCATGAGGTGGTGTATTTTATTTGTTTTTTTAATTATTGACACATTTATACGCACGCATAAAACCTATATAAATAAGCTTTCCTAAACCAAACCCTAAAAAATCATTCGGACGAACAACACGATTTGGCATTCTATTATTTATTATACCAAATTCATATAAAATTTCATAAACAAATTCCGAACAATAATAATAGTTTTTACGTTTTTTATTTTTCTTAAAATAAGCAAGAAATATGCCGCAATAATTATAGTGGAATTTCTTCTTA
>SVHQ01000193.1 GCA_015055785.1 Clostridiales bacterium
ACGGAAAGACGCACTTGCCTTTGACGTGGGATGCAGGCGAAGAAACGTTTAGCTTGAAATACAACTTTGCGTTTGATAAGGTGCTTGGATTGAACTTATTTAATCAAGAACTGTTTGAAAAGGAAGCGGAGTATTACTTATCGAAAGCAGAGCGTTACGGTGTGCCGTTGGATAATCGAAAAATGTACACAAAGTCGGATTGGCTGTTATGGGTAGCGAGATTGACGGGCGACGTGCAAAAACGCAAAGCGTTGATCGGTATGATAGACGACTATTTAAAGACTTCGCCCGATAGGATTCCGTTTGGGGATTGGTATGAAACGCAGGACGGCAGTTATCACGAATTTAGGGCACGCATCGTACAGGGCGGTTGCTTTATTTTGTTGATTTAGGAGTATATGATGACAACCCTTCAATTTATTAGTGAAAATATCGATAAAACAACCAGAATATATACAAAAGAGCCAAAAGGTAAAAAATCCTTGATAGGCTTACCATATCCCTTTACCAGTCCTTGTATAGACGGCATTTTTCAAGAAATGTATTATTGGGATACCTATTTCACAAATAAAGGGTTGTTGCAAATTGGAAAGCAAGAGCAAGCGATAAATAACGTTCGCAATTTTCTATATTTATTGACGAATTACGGCAAAATTCCTAACGGCAACAGGATGGATTATTTAAGCCGTTCACAGCCCCCGTTTTTAGGCTTAATGTTAGAGGACGTATTGCAAGCGCAACCGAATGCAATTTCTTTACAAGAGGCGTTTGACGGCTTGGAAAAGGAATATAGCTTTTGGCAGACGAAGCGCATTGCGCCCAACGGATTAAACTGTTACGGATGTGATTTGCCTGAAACGGAGTTGGTAAGGAAATTGCACGTTGCGGGATATCGAAAACGCACGGGCAAGAAAGTGGCGTACACCGTCGAAAATGCCAAAAATATTCTTTGCGAATGTGAATCGGGTTGGGATTTTTCTCCAAGATTTTCTTTGTCGTGCCACTCTTACAACCCAGTGGATTTGAATTGCTTACTCTATAAAGACGAAATGTTATTGTCTAAATGGGCAAAAGAGTTGGGTGATACGGATAAATCGACATATTACGCGCAGGCGGCAGAAGAGAGAAAGGAAAAAATACTTTGCCTTATGCGTCAAGACGGGTTGTATTTTGATTATAATTTTGAAAGCGAAAAATGTTCTTCTACATTGTCTTGCGCAGGTTTGTTCCCTTATTTCGTAGGGCTTGACGAGGATATAACGGGATATAAAAAGTCGTTAAGCCGTTTAGAGCGGACGTATGGCGTAGTGGCTTGCGATTCAAGGGAAAGCGGCTATCAATGGTCTGCACCAAACAGTTGGGCGCCATTAAATTTTGTTGCGTTCTACGCGGCAAAAAGATTAAATTTGAGCGAAGAATCAAAACGAATTGCGGAAAAATATGTACGGGCAACGGATGATTTATTTGCGCATACAGGAAAATTATGGGAAAAATATAATGCGGAAAACGGAGGGTTGGATCATAATTCAGAATATGGAACACCCGATATGCTAGGTTGGACGGCGGGCGTCTATATTGTATGTATAAACGCTGTAGGAAAAATGATATAAGGGGAAAAATATGAAACCGTATGAAATGCCTGATGTGAAAATTATCTTTTTTATCTCACAGGATATTATTACAAATTCACAAAGCGAAACTGCCGACGATTTGGGCGGTTGGAACAGCGATTGGTTTTAAGGGAGGAAATCTATGAAAAAGAATATCGTTCGTGAAATTTTTCTTTTATCTTTGACTGCCTTGATGTCTTTTGCTGTCTTTGGCAGTTTGAAAGCCTTGATTGTAACGGCGGAACCTTCGACCGTTTATGTAAAGTCCACGGGCAAGGATTACGGGAAAGGAACGGAAAGCGCGCCTTATCGTACCGTAGAACGTGCATTGGAGAAAGTTGTGGACGGCGGTACGATTGTATTACAAGATACAGTTGCGCTTACGGAGTGGACGGTGCATGAAAAAACGGTGACCATTACCGGCGAAACCTTGGATGCAACGGCATTGAGCTCGTTGCAAATATATGATAATGTTACGTTTACCGATATAAACATTGTCGTCAACACCGATGAATATATTTGTGCAAACGGCTACACGGTCGTTATGGGCGAAGGCGTTTCGTTAAGTAATGCGGTGGACGTTTATGGTGGCGGACACGATGGAACGACGGTACCAGGTACGAGTTTAACCTTACTTTCGGGTACGTATAGATGTGTATACGGCGGTAGCTTGCGCGGAACGGTCGATGGGGATACGCACCTCACCGTAGGCGGAGCGGTGAATGCGAATATTGATACGACAAATCACGACGGCGCGCAATATTTCTTTGGCGGCGGATATAGCGATAAGATTACAGGCAGTACCTATTTGCATTTTGGCGGAAACGCAAAATCCATTCATTTGTTCGGCGGTTCAAATGACGGTAATAGTACGATTGGCTACAGCACAAACCTCACTGTTACGGGCGGTACGTCCATGAGTATGTACGGCGGAAATAGAAATGTGGACGCAGGCTGTGATGCAAATGCGGTTGTCACGGGCGGTACGTTCGAGCAGGTATTCGGCGGTAATGAACGAGCAAGTCTCACGGGCAATGTCGATTTGAGGGTAATAGGCGGTACCATTACCCGTCGTATTTACGGCGGTTGTTATAATGATACCAGTGGTGTATCGTTTTCCTCGAACTATGCGGTAAGCGGCAATATTGACCTTACTATAGGCAGTGGAGCGTCGATTACGTATGGGTACGACGGTAATGATTTAAGCGTCTACGCACATTCTCGCCATAGCACAAATTCGCCAAGCGAAAGCGCAAATCTTATCTTTGCGGACGCAGCCGTGTACGCCAATTATGACAACAGTGCGTTAAAGTTGAAAGCACAAGATACCACAATGAAGTTTTTTATCGGCAGTCTTTCTGTGGCGGATGAAATTCATTACTACCGGTATTCGACAGATAACAACGTAATTACACAGAGCTGTGCGGTTTGTGGAAATTTATCAGCTACGGCAACTGTAAGTATTTCTAATGAAGCGTTGCAATATACAGGAGAGAGAATTACCCCCGTAAGTATTACATATAGCGATGATTGGGAATACGATGAACTTATGGTTTCGTATGAAAATAATATAGAAGAAGGCACGGCAAGCTATATCGTTAGTGCAGAAAGTATATTATTGACGGATACTTTTGCAATCAGAAAAGCTCCCATTGTCTTAGGTGGCAGTGTGCGTCTTTCTGCTCCTGCAGGGCTGCGTTTTCAATCGAAAGTATCCGAAACACTTGTGAAAG
>SVHQ01000194.1 GCA_015055785.1 Clostridiales bacterium
TAAAGGAATTGTCTGAAAAATTAAAACTGTCTTTATCTAAGCCGACAAGCTCGCTGATACGGATTCCCGTACCCAAAAAGAGTGTGATAATCGCACGGTCGCGCGTTGCCGTTTTTGCATGGTAGTGCGCCGCATGCTTGGTGAGCCCCGTGCCGTTTTCCGTCACGGAAAGTAGGTCGGATATCTCGTCAACGTCCAAACGAATAATTTCACGGTCGTGTTGCTTTGGCGTTTGAACTTTTGCGGCGTTATCCACACGAATTAAACCGCGAGAGAAGAAATATTTGAAGAGGGCACGTACAGCCGACAGCTTACGAGCTTTGGCTCGTTCGTCGCAAGTTAAGCGTTTTCCGTTGTAAACATAGCTGGAAAGATAACTCAAGAAAGCTTCAATATCATTGTGTTGCAATCGCTCTAAATCTTCCAGCGTTAAATCGTTGATCGTTTTGTTTCGAATTCGTTTTTTACAAATAAAATCAAAGAATATCCGCAAGTCGTAGGCGTACTTTAAACGAGTTTGACTACTCGTACGCATTTCGATTCCCAAGAAATAATCCTCGCAAAAGGGGGGCAGATCGTTCAAAAGCTCGGCAATCTTGTCTAAATCATGAATATTCCGTTCGGTGTAGTAGTTGATTTTTTCCATAATTTTATGATTGAAACACACTTGAAACATTTCGTAAAATGCAGGTTTTACGAAATGTTGCGACTAAAATATATGAATTTCAAGCAATTTTCGCCTCGAATTCATATATTTTGATTTTGTCTATAATTTTCTTTCTTTTATGATTGCAAAGAAATTTCTTCAAAAATGCTAAATCCGTACGGTTTTATTTTGATTCCGTTTTCATACGTTTCGTTTTTCAATAAATCTTTATAATAATAATTTTCTTTTTTAAAGGATTTATCAAACTTCGAACAATTCGCATAAATATACAAGCTCTTTCCTTGCCATTCTCTTTTATAAATCAGCAAACCGTCCGACGCATAAACTTCCTTCCAATTTCCGTGCGCAAATACTTCACGGTATTTTTCACGAATTTCGCCAAGCTGACGGTAATATCCGATTAAATCTTCATTTAAATGCTCCCAGTCGAAACAAAGCCTACAAAACGGATCGATATGTCCTTCCATACCGTTCTCATCGCCGTAATAAATGCAGGGAACACCAGGCAGCGTAAATTGTAAAAGCGCCGCCATCTTCAGCTTTTCTAACGCGTTTTTCTTGGCTTTTGGCGATAAATAAGCGCTTTCTTTTGCCATTTCGTCCTTATTTTTACAATAAATGCCGCCTAAAACCGTCAAAATACGCGCCGTATCATGCGTTCCAAGCACGTTCATAAGACAATCTAAACTCTGCTTGGGATAATGGTCAATCAGTGATCGAATGCTTTTTACCAAAGGCGCAACGTTTCCCGATAAAACATAGGCAATAATCGCGTCTTTCCACGGATAATTCATCACGCTGTCAAGCTCGAAGCCTTGAAAATACTTTCTACGCTCGGAATATGCGATTTTATCGGACGCGTCTTCCCATACTTCCCCGATGATAATGGCGTCCGAATCTTCCGTTTTTACGCTTTCACGCAGTTTTTTTAAGAAAAAGTCGGGCAATTCATCGGCTACGTCGAGTCTATAACCGCCGATTCCGCTTTTCAGCCAAGTCTTTAAAACACCGTCTTCCCCAAAAATAAAATTTTGATACTCGGGAGAGGACTCATTCGTTTCAGGAAGAATGTCAATTCCCCACCAACTGCGATATTTATCGGGAAAAGCTTGAAAATCGTACCATGAATAATACGGCGAATCCTTCGATTGATATGCGCCGACGCTTGGATACGTGCCGTATTTGTTAAAATATACACTGTTATCGCCCGTATGATTGAAAACACCGTCTAAAATAACGCGAATTCCTTGCTTTTTAGCAGATTCGACAAGACGTTCGAGATCTTCTTTATCGCCTAAAAACGGGTCAATTTTTAAATAATCAGACGTATCGTAACGATGATTGGAAGCCGCTTCAAAAATCGGATTTAAATAAAGAACGGATACGCCTAACCCTTTTAAATAAGGCAGTTTTTCTTCTATACCTTTTAAATTGCCGCCAAAAAAGTCGTTGTTTAATACTTTTCCTTTTTTATTCGGCTTGTAAGAAGGGGTTCCGCCCCAGTCCGTTCTAAAAATACGCCCTACTGTTATGTCTGACATAATACCTACGTCAGGCGTACTACTCTTGGAAAAACGGTCGGGGAAAATTTGATACATGACCCCACCTTTGAACCATTCGGGCGTTGTATAAGAAGGATCGTAAACGGTTAAAAGGAAAGATTTCCCCTTTTGGGGGTTCAATTCGCCATAGCCGCTCGAATTTTCACAAACGTCGCCCTCGTTTTCAATGCGGAATCGGTAGAAATATAACCCTCTTTCGTGGAGTTTTATCGTTATTTGCCACCCCAAATCCGTATTTTTCATAGGATAGGACAAACATTCTTCCCCATCCTTATTCAAGACAAAATAAGCGTTTTTCGCAGGTTTATCCACATTTTGCGGCGTAAGATCGAATAGATTAAACGTCAATTCTTCCGCCGTCGCCACCGCACCCGTTACCGACTTGTTGCGTAGGCTTAGCGGATCGTAATAAATTGTGCTCATATAAATTCGTTCCTTGTAGGACGAAAAGCCGTAAATAATTTACAGCTTTTCGAATCGCTACTATGATTTTGTATTTCTTTGAGGATTTAGTGCAAAGGCTTTAAATTCCAAATGTTTTCAGCATACTCTGCGATGCTGCGGTCTGCGGCAAAGAAACCTGCCGCCGCGATATTGCGCAAGGATTTTTGATTCCAAGAATGCTTGTCGTTCACGTACAATTCGGAAAGCTTATCCTGCGTGGTTAAATATGCTTGATAATCCGCCATACACATATACGGATCGGCAACCGGCGTGCCCGTGAGCAAATAGTTTGCAATATCTGCAAAGCTTTCGCCGTTGAAACCAACAATCAAAGCTTCAATTACCTTGCGAAGCATCGGATCGTTGTTGTAATATACGCTTGCGGAATAGCCGTTGCGCCAAATATCTTCCACTTCGTGCGCTTTCAAACCGAAGATGAAAATGTTGTCCATGCCAACTTTCTCGCTCATTTCTACGTTCGCGCCGTCAAGCGTACCGATCGTCAATGCACCGTTGATCATGAACTTCATGTTGCCCGTACCGCTCGCTTCCTTACCCGCTAACGAGATTTGCTCGGAAATTTCCGTCGCTGGCATCAACATTTCGGACATCGTTACGTTGTAATCTTCCATATAAACAACGTTCAGTTTTTCACGGATTTTCGG
>SVHQ01000195.1 GCA_015055785.1 Clostridiales bacterium
TTTTCTTCCGTTAAACGGCGCAATTTGATAAAATCGTCCATATTACTTCTCCATTAAAAAGCGGTAGTGCCAAGAATTATCGTTTTTGATACGAATATCCACAATCCCGTTTTCTCTCGTCAAGCCAAACGAACGGCAAATCTTTTCAATAATCGGCTCTTCGTTGAGCGCAGGGTTCAAAAATATCGTCGCTTTTCCTTTTTTAATCTCTACCCGACCGCGCGGATAATAATTATACGGCTTGCCTTGCGTAACGGCTTTATCCAGTTTTGACCAAGCGCGCTCGTGATTGAGCTTTTCGCTTTCGCATACGCCTGTTTCTATCCTTTCCAACGTTTCGCCGTCCCGATAGCAAAGCATTTTGATACAAAACAGCTCGAATTTTTCGCTATCGTTTTTCACAAGCCAAAACAGACCTTTGCCAAGCGCATCGCGTTGTTCTTGTTCTTCAAATTCCGCAAACGGTTCTTCATAATTCACTTTTGGTTTCAAACACATAAAAAAATAACACCGTCCTTATCTAAGTTACGATGTTATTATACACGATTTTATGTACTGTTTTTGGGATATTAAATTTCTTCAAAACCCTCAATCCTGTCAAAAATACCAATAAACACCTCGTCCGCTACTTCGGTTTTTATATACATTTCCATATCAGAAATTTTTTCTTTACGCTGCTTGCTTTTCAATGTCCCTATCGCCAAAAGCTTATCCCCCACTTTCCAATCTTGCATCTTTTCCGCGCCATAATCGTACGTTATTAAGGGAATATAATCAGAAACATTCCCCTCGCGCTCCACAGAAAGAACCGTCCTTGCAATCTTTTCCCCTTTATTCGTTGTTGTGAAAATAATCGGCTTACAAATAGTCCCTGTTAACCTCACCTCACAGTTGTCATTATCTGTATCATCGAGAAAAAGTGTTTTCGCAAAAACTTTCAATTGTAATCTCGATCTGTTTTCACGATTAGAATAGCTACGCAACGAACCGCGAACACTGACTCTTGTTCCTTTGCAAGCTTCTGTGTTTTCAAGCAATCGTTCGGAAAGAAGCACCGTGCAAACATCCATTTGTTCGTTTTCCATTTTTAAGAGAATATCGTAAAATTTCTCCCCATCGTTTTCATAAACAAACACGCCGTTACGAATAATCTCCCCACAAACGCTAACTTCATTGTTTTTCATCATTACGCATACCTCATCTATTCTTTCACGCCCAAGAGCTGTTGCACAATCTTAAAAACTTCCTTATCCCAAGTTTCCAAACAGCCTATATCCTTAAAGTAGCCTTTCGCCCTATTTATACCGTCTGCGCCACATTCTTTCACAAGGTCTAATATGAAATTCCTAAAATTATTTTTATCAATTTCCGTGCCGTATTTGTCAATCAGTTCGCCAATTTTAGTATCAACCATACTATTCCTCAATAACGATATTTTGATGAATGGGCTTAGAAATTTGCGGATGACGAAGCTTGCGCAACACCTTTGCTAAACCGTTATGTACAACCGTTTCCGAAACGCCCATTTCTTTGGCAATTTCTTTTTCCGATTTCCCATTTTTATAGAACTCTACCGCCATGGGGATACTCTTGGATAATACAAGCTCAAACTCTTCAAAGTCTTGCATATCCGCCTCGTCAGGCATTTCCTTTAATTTTTCAAAAGCCGCGTCCACCATTTTCGTCAACGTTGCTTTATCGCCCTTCATTTCTCTTTGTTCGCCAAATATACTTTTAATCACGTTAAAAGGATATTCGCTTACCACTTTCATTTCTTCCATAATCTTATCCTCCGTTTTTTATTTATTATAGCACACCCTAACAAAATAGTCAACTACTTCCAATGCCGACGAATAAGCCGTAGCATATTATCCCTGCCGACAGGGTTTGCCGTGTGCAGAGCAACCCTATAAAACGTTTGCCGCTCGCACAGCCAATCTAAGAGTTTTATCCCGTCGCCACCGTCGGGGAAATAGTCCCCTAAATCGTGGTCACAATCGATTAAATCAATACCTGCCCCGTCCATTTCCGCTTTTTCAATCAAAGCAATCGCTTCGTTGACGCTATGCGCTAAGTCAAAGCCCTCGGGTGCAGGACGGATATCATCAAGCCAAATTTTCATAATTTTATCCCCCCATAAAAAGAGTGGCGGCGTAAAACCCGATACTTCCGCCGCCGTCGTCTATAAAATAAACGATAAGTTTTTATGTCTTTGCCGCATACTCCTATCAACCAAGAGGCCCAAACCTTGAACGCAAAACGGATAACGGATAACAAAATTTAATAACCTAAACCGCTACTTTGAACAAAAACCCAAACGCGCTCCATAAAGATATTATTAAATTGGACGGCAAAGACAAGGGAAAATTGCTTACACATCGATTTCCAAGACCTGCGAATTATTGACAAGATCAAGCGCCATTTGCGCTTTTCCCAAAAGTTCTACTACTTTTTCGTACTCGCTTTCAACCTGAGGCACTTCGTAGTTCAAATACCGATATTCCACGACGGTAGACACACGAGAGAATCCGCCTGCGCCCTGTTCGCGCATTTTAGGAAGCTTTCCTTTCATTGCGGCGAGCTTTTGCTTGCGCTTGGAAAGCTGTGGAATCAACACCAGCATTTCGTCAATCGTAATGCCAAATTCAGGAATCACCGTTTGCGAATTGAACACGTTCAAAGCGTGTTTTACAATACGGATTTTGCGCTCGATTTCTTCCAATTCTTTCTGCGTGGAAAGAAAATCGTATTCGGGACGTACGCTTTCGGCGTTTTCCCCCAAGGACACGAGAAAATCCTTGCTCATCTCTTCCTTTTTAAGAAGTGCCGCATGATCGTCATTGAGTTTTCTAAGCATTTTTCCTGCTTGCGAAGAAGTGTATTTCATATTCTATATACCTACCTTTTTTATTTTTCTTTCTAAATCCCAAGTTTTTTCCAAACGTTCACGCGATATCCCATACACCGTTTATATTCTTTCAAATATTCTTCCTGTGTAATGATAAAATGTCCATTCGCAAACGTTTCATCGTCGATTTCGTTTTTCATGCGCTTGGAAAGCAACCGCAAAAGCCTTTTTTCATTTTTTAATTCACCCTTGTAATATTCGAGCGACAAAAAGTCCACCCCTTGCACGTGGCCAAACAATTGACTTACACTGCAAATATAACTATCCGTAAGCGCATACCCGAACGGGAAGGTATCTGTCGTATCCCCGTTTTTTCTATGGCGGTATACTTGCCAATCGATATTTCTCGCCCGTGCCGCCGATAATTGCACGCCGTTTTCCTTATAGTCTTTCGACGACCAATTATGACATGAGCCCAAAA
>SVHQ01000196.1 GCA_015055785.1 Clostridiales bacterium
TGTCGCTAAAGCATCCTTTAAAAATCGGACTTTGCGGTGTGATTGAGGGAACTCTTCCCATTGGTGGGCTTTCATCGTCTGCGGCTGTTACGATTGCCTTTTTGTCTGCGCTTTGCAAGGTGAATGATATTCACCTTACCGAACTTGAAATGATATTGACCGCGCAGGCGGCTGAGAATAGGTATGTTGGAGTTTCGTGCGGAAAATTGGATCAATCTTGTGAAGTTTTTTCAAAGAAGGACAAGTTGCTCTATCTTGATACAAAAGATGATACGTACGAATTAATTCCTACGCCTCCGCAGATGAAACCATATAAAATTGCAATCTTTTTTTCGGGCGTAGAACGTACTCTCGCGGGGAGTAAATTCAATATGCGTGTGGATGAATGCCGTAGTGCTGCATATGCGTTAAAAGCATTCAGTGGTATGGAATACGGTAAATTCTCGGATACGTTTTTACGTGACGTGCCGTATGAAACCTATTTGGAGTATAAAGATAGATTGCCAGACAATTGGCGCAAACGCGCAGAGCATTGGTATACGGAATTTCAACGCGTGGAAGCGGGCGCAGAGGCATGGCGCAGAGGGGATATTGAAACCTTTGGGAAGCTCTCTTTTGAGAGTGGACATTCGTCCATCTATAATTACGAAACGGGTTCGGAGGAGTTGAAAACCCTCTATGAAATTATGTTGCATACGGATGGGATTTATGGCGGACGCTTTAGCGGCGCAGGCTTTAAGGGCTGTTGTATGGCAATTATTGATCCTACGTTTGCGCAAAGCATAGAAGAAAAAATAACCAAAGAATATTTAAAAGTCTTCCCTGCATTAAGTGGGAAATTTTCGACGCATATTTGCGATACGGCAAACGGGGTGGAATTATGAAGTGTTTGATTTTAGCAGCAGGATACGCAACAAGATTGTATCCTTTAACGGAAAATTTTCCAAAACCTTTATTGAAAGTACAGGATAAAACTATTCTCGATTGGTTGATCGATGACATAGATTCTTTAGGACTCGTGGATGAATACGTGGTAATTTCTAATCATAAATTTGCGGATTGTTTCCGTACATGGGGTGCACAAAAGACTAAAAAGATTACCATTATTGACGATGGAACGAGTACGAATGAAACTCGTCTTGGAGCGGTTCGAGACATTCAATTTGCAATCGACGCATTGGCTCTTGACGATGACGTGTTGGTTATTGCAGGGGACAACCTTCTTGATTTCAGTTTGACGAAGTTTATCGTATATGCCAAGAAGAAAGGAACGTCTTGCATTATGCGGTATTTTGAGCCGTCTGTGCAGAAACTGCAAAAATGCGGAGTGGCAGAAGTGGACGAAAAGGATAAAATCTTGCGCCTTTCGGAAAAGCCCCTCGAACCGAAGTCGAATTGGGCGTGTCCACCGTTCTATTATTATACAAAGGAAGATGTAAAGCTTGTAAAGAAAGGTATTGAGAGCGGTTGCGGAGTTGACGCTCCCGGTAGTTTTATTGCTTGGCTTTGTACGCAAACACCAGTGCATGCAATGGAAATGCCAGGGAAACGTTACGATATTGGAAACTTGGAGAGCTATGAAAAGGTGCAAAAGGAGTACAAGGGTATATGTTAAAACCGAACGTCGACTTGAATAACAAGACAATATTGGTGACGGGAGCTGCAGGATTTATCGGGTGCAATCTTGTTTTGGAACTATTGCGTTCCTATAGAAATATTCATATTATCGGCATAGATAATATGAATGATTATTACGACGTATCCATTAAAGAATATCGACTTTCAGAAATTGAAAAAGCAGTTAGCGAAAAAGAAGATAGTGAGTGGGATTTTGTACGTGGAAGTATAGCCGATAAAACACTGATTGATACGATTTTTGCAGAATATAAACCATCAGTTGTCGTGAATTTGGCGGCACAGGCAGGGGTTAGATATTCGATTACCAATCCGGACGTTTACATCGAGTCGAATTTGATTGGATTTTACAATATATTGGAGGCATGCCGTTATAATCCCGTAGAGCATTTGGTGTATGCATCCAGCTCTTCGGTCTACGGGTCAAATAAAAAAGTACCGTATTCAACGGATGACAAAGTCGATAATCCCGTATCGTTATATGCGGCAACGAAGAAATCTAATGAACTGTTGGCGCATTCGTATAGCAAGCTATATAATATTCCGTCGACAGGGCTACGTTTTTTTACGGTTTACGGTCCTGCGGGACGTCCCGATATGGCGTACTTCGGATTTACGAACAAGCTTTTGAAGGGTGAAAAAATTCAAATTTTTAATTACGGAAACTGTAAACGTGATTTCACGTATGTGGATGATATTGTGGAAGGTGTAAAGTGCGTTATGCAACATGCGCCCGAAAAGAAAAACGGGGAAGACGGATTGCCGTTGCCGCCATACAAAGTGTATAATATTGGGAATAGCAGCCCTGAAAATCTGCTTGATTTTGTGGACATTTTACAGCAAGAACTGATTCGCGCGGAAGTATTGCCTGCGGACTATGATTTTGAATCGCATAAAGAGCTAGTTCCCATGCAGCCGGGGGACGTTCCCGTTACGTATGCGGACACTTCGGCGCTTGAGGCCGATTTTGGGTTTAAACCGTCAACGCCTCTTCGTGTAGGACTTCGGAAATTCGCAGAGTGGTATAAAATATTTTATAACATTTAAAAAGAAAGTTTGCAACCAAGTTGCCATAGGAGACACCACAGGGACGAGGATGCAACTGTATTTTCAAAGGACGTTTTTTGCTATGGAGACATTGGCGGAATTCAAACCTTTTAATAATTATTAAGGAGAAAAAGGAATGAAAATTGCAGTCGCGGGAACCGGCTATGTCGGTCTTTCAATGGCAGTGTTGCTTTCGCAACAGAATGATGTAACGGCAGTGGATATTGTACCTGCTAAAGTAGAGCTTATCAATAATAAAAAATCGCCTATAGCCGATAAAGAAATCGAAGAATATTTGGCGACGAAAAACTTGCGTTTAAAAGCGACGACGGACGGAATGGAGGCGTATAAAGAGGCGGATATCGTTATTGTGTCCACGCCAACCAATTATGACGAAAAGAAGAATTATTTCGATACTTCATCTGTAGAATGTGTCATTCAGCAAGTTATAGAAGCCAATCCAGATGCGATTATGATCATTAAGAGTACCGTGCCTGTAGGTTTCACGGAAAGCATTCGTGAAAAGTACTGTTGCGATAATATTTTGTTTAGTCCCGAGTTTTTGAGAGAAGGTAGAGCGCTATATGATAACTTATATCCAAGCCGTATTATTATTGGCGTTCCAGTA
>SVHQ01000197.1 GCA_015055785.1 Clostridiales bacterium
TCCGTTTTGAGCGGTTAAGTATTTGTATTCGCGCGCCTTTAACGTAGTCGTAATTAAATTACGGATAGGCGCGTCATCTTCAACTATCAATATCAATGGATTATTCATTTATTTTTATCTCCCCAACAGGTAAAGTAAAGGTAAATATAGCGCCACTCGGCACGTTGTCTTTTACAAAAATTTCTCCGCCGTGCACGCTAATTATAGATTTGCAAAGCGAAAGACCCAACCCGATGCTTCTTCGGCTATCGGCTAACTTATTCGCTCCTGTATAAAACATATCAAACACACGCGCTTTTAATTCATCAGGAATACCAAAGCCGTTGTCGGCAATACTGATTATCGCTTTGTCGTTTTGCTTTTCAGTGGTTATCGTTATCGTCGAATCCGACGGCGTATACTTCACTGCGTTATCAAGGATATTGATAATAACTTGAACGATTAAGCGGGGATCCATTTTTGCAAGCAACAATTCGTCTTTATGGACGACGGTTATTTTTTGTCCGCCTTGACGCGTATGAACGTGTTTAATTGCTTCTGCCACAACCTCGTCAATAAGTTCCGTAGTAAAATTTATATTCATTCTGCCTTCTTCAAGGCGAGTTATTGACAACAAATTTTCAACGAGATTTATAAGCCACATCGAGTCGTTATAAATATCGTTATAAATTGCTGATTTCGTTATTTCGTCAAAGGAAGACGCATTTGATATAAGATTGCTTGCATTCCCCGAAATAGCCGTCAACGGCGTACGCAAATCGTGTGATATAGCCCGCAGCAGGTTTGCCCGCAATCGTTCGTTTTCGGCAAGTACGGCGGAAAGTTCTTTTTCCTTTGCGTTGAAAAGATTTTCAAGGGCTAATGAACATTCGCCCACAAGCGATAATACGATGCTGTTTTCAAAAGAATCGATTTCTTTTTCGCTTTTATATACTGCGATGACACCGTACGTGCGTAATTGCGTTTTAATCGGGTAATAATCACATCGTTGTTGAGTATTTTTATAATCATATGAAGTATTTATAAGTATACTCGTGGCTGTTTTTAATTCATTTTCTTCGATCTGAAACGATTCGTCCAACCCGTCGTAAACGAGAGTTCGCAAAGCATCTTTATCCTGCTTGAAAATAACGATTTCTCTATTTAACAATTTTTTTAATTGCTCCGCCGTTATTCTCAGCACTTCTTCATCGTCGCTTGCGCGCTGCAACAATCGATTAGCGTCAAAAAGAATTTTCGTTCGATACGCCGCTTGTGACGATTGCTTTGTTTGATTATGCATTTTAGACGCCAAACTACCCGCTATTAAAGAAGCAATGAACATAATCGCAAACGTAATGGGGTATCCGTCGCCGTAAGCCATTAACGTAAATCTTGGCTTTGTAAATAGAAAATTAAATATCAATACGCTTGCTACCGAAGAAAATCCCCACGCTAATTTACTGCTCGTAATTATAGACGTTATCAGCACGCCAAGAATGTAAAGCGTTATGATGTTAGCTTCAGAAAAACCAAGATGGGCAAAAAACAGTCCAATTAAAGAAGCAACTATAATTACTCCAAGACTTATTGCAAGGTCTTTGACGATAGACAAAGCGCTTGTTTTTCTAAATAAAGCTGCCTTTTGTTCTCTTAAATCGGAATCAGCGTCAGGAATAATATGAATATCTATATTCGTAGCAAGAGCAATCAATTTATCTGCAAGCGTTGTTTTTCGTATAATTCCCACTCTTTTCGTTGCATTTCTGCCGATAACGATTTTGGTAACGCCCGACGTTTTTGCATATTCAGCCATTTGAAGCGCAATATCTTCTCCGTAAACGGTTACTATCGTTGCCCCCATCTGTTCTGCAAACCTTATATTGTTTTTCAAACGCTTTGCATTTTCATCCGATAAAACTTCACTTTGCGACGTTTTTATGTACAGCGCAGTAAAAATAGCACCAAATGCTTTTGCCATTTTTGACGCTGTTTCAACGATTTTTTTATTAGAAGGAGCTGAAGATAGTCCAACTAAAATATGCTCTTTTTTATTTAAAAGGTTGTCTTTATTTTGCACTACGCCTAATCTCCTTTTAATCTTTATATTTTGGCTCTGCCACAACATCTGGTTGATTTATGGCTATAAAATGCTACGCAAATATTGATTTTTTTCCTCGGTAACGTATTACAAGTATACGCCCCTCGCAAAGAAAACCAATCTTGCTTGCATTTTCTTACGCCATATCTTAAGTTACGTAATCAACCATCTATTGTGACATAGCCAATTTTATTATAACATATTTCCCAAAAAAAATCTATTACTATATACGCTCTGTAATTAGTTTATTCGTAATAGCAATCATCTTCGCTTAAAATAATTATTTTTACTTTACCGCTTTTTTTCTTAGCCCTTTTTATATCTGAAATAATTCGTTCGTATGACGTACTTTCATTATATACTATTCGAGTTGGTTTTTCTTCTTTTTCTCTAAAATGCGGTTTATAATTTTCATTCAAAAATTTATCAAGGCGTTTCATAACGAAAAACCCAAACACAAAAACCGCCAACACGATTATTGCTAACAATATATCTCTTAATACTGCGTTTTCCATTATGCAACCTCCTTATAAGATTTTTTTAGCGTTTTATATATTAAAACATTTTTGTAATGATTTTTGCTCTCCAAGCACCAGCAAAGTTTTATTTTCCGTTAATAGAGTGTTAGGCGCAAACGTTGCGTTTATTTTCCCATTTTCCTTAATTGCTATTATATTAACGTTATATTTCTTACGTATATCTATTTCCAAAATACTTTTCCCTACCCACTCTTTGGGAACGGATACTTCAACAATCGAACAAGATTCATCAAGTTCTATATAGTCAAGAATATGGTCTGCGCTATATCGAATAGCCATCCAGGAAGCAAGCTGCTTTTCGGGATATACGATTTCGTCTGCCCCGTTACGTAATAGAAATTTTGCCTGTCCGTCACTTTCAGCTCGAGAAACGACTTTTTTAGCTCCAAGCTCTTTCAATAAACAAGCAGTTTCAAGCGAGCTTTGAAAATCGCCCCCGATTGTAACGATGCAAACGTCGTAGTTATCTACACCAAGTGTTCGCACAAATAATTGGTTCGTACTATCCCCAATTTGACCATTGGTTACAATAGGCATAATCTCATTGACCTTTTCTTCGTCGTGGTCAACTGCCATAATTTCGTGTCCAAGTTCGTTTAATTTCATAGCGATATGCTTTCCAAAACGACCAAGTCCAATAAGCAAAATTGATTTTTTCTTCATATATCTTCTCCTTAACCTAC
>SVHQ01000198.1 GCA_015055785.1 Clostridiales bacterium
TCCCCGCAGAGCGCTTTTTATCTCAACCTCGGTTTAGAAAGCCTGCACGTCCGCATGGAACGGCATTGTTTGAACGCGCAAAAGGTGGCGGAATATCTTGAACAAAACGATAAAATCGGTTGGGTGAACTACCCCGGTCTTGTGTCGAATAAATATTATGAAACGGCGCAAAAATATATGCCGAAAGGCACGTGCGGCGTCGTAAGCTTTGGCGTGAAAGGCGGAAGAGCGGCGGCGGAAAAGTTTATGAAGGCTTTGCGCTTGATTGCCATTGAAACGCACGTTGCGGACGCGCGGAGCTGTTGTTTACACCCCGCAAGCGCAACGCATAGACAGATGAACGAAGAAGAACTGATTGCGGCGGGCGTACCCGGCGACCTTGTACGCCTTTCTTGTGGCTTGGAAAATTACGAAGATTTGATTGCGGATATTGAACAAGCTCTGCAAACCATTTAAGACAAAAAAGGAAAATTCGCCGCAAAAGACGGCGAACGGTAAACGATATGCCTATTAAAATTCCCGACAATTTACCCGCGGTGAAAACGCTGACGGACGAAAATATTTTCGTCATGACCGAAAACCGCGCAATTTCGCAAGATATTCGTCCTCTGCGTATCTTGATTTTGAACTTAATGCCGAAGAAAATCGAGACGGAAACGCAGTTTGCGCGTTTGCTCGGCAATACCCCTTTGCAGGTGGAAATGGAGCTGATTCACACGAAATCTCATCAGTCGAAGAACGTCGCAGAAGAGCATTTGCTCGCCTTTTATAAAACCTTTGACGACGTGAAGAACGAGAATTTTGACGGTATGATTATCACGGGCGCACCCGTGGAACACCTCCCCTTTGAAGAGGTGGAATATTGGCAGGAGCTTTGCGAGATTATGGAGTGGAGCAAAACGCACGTCCACAGCACTTTCCACGTTTGTTGGGGGGCGCAGGCGGGGCTTTATTACCATTACGGTATTCAAAAGCACGGCGTTGCTGAAAAGATGTTCGGGGTTTTCCCCCACCGCGTCGAATATAAAAACTCCATTTTATTCCGTGGTTTTGACGACGTGTTTATGGTGCCGCAATCTCGGCACACAACGGTGCTCCGCGAAGATATCGAAAAGGTTTGGCCCTTGCGTATCTTGGCGTCGTCGGACGAGACGGGCGTGTACGCAATTACCACAAAAAACGGTAGACAGATTTTTATCACGGGACACTCGGAATACGATGCGGATACCTTGAAAAACGAGTATTTGCGTGATTTGTCGCAAGGAAAGCCCATTTCTATCCCGAAAAATTATTTTCCGGGCGACGACGATACGCAGCCGCCCCTCGTTTCTTGGCGCGGGCATGCGCACTTGCTTTTTTCAAACTGGTTGAACTATTTCGTTTACCAAAGCACTCCGTACGATATCAAAAAAGTGGAAGAGACTAAATAATATATGTTAGATAAAAACACCGCTACGGTTCAATCCGTAACGGTGTTTTTTATTCGTCAATTTTTCAGTAATTGCATATATTGCATCAACAGCGCCTTTTCCTTGTTCGACATAGCGCGGTATTTTTTTAAGAGCATATTTTCCTCGGGCGGCAGGTTCAAACGTCTATTTTCTTCGTTAAACCGAACACTCCTATATTCGTCGGTAAGCCCCAACAAATAATCGGTCGTTACGTCGAAAAATTTCGCCATCGCAACGATATACTGCGTATCAGGAATCCTTTTATCGTTTTCCCACAGCGAAATACTGTCCTGCGTGACCCCTAAAATATCCGCAAGCTTGCTTTGTGTGCAATCCATTTCCTTTCGTAATTCTCTAATCCTACCACCAATATCCTTCATCACAAGCTCCCAATGTTTCTATTGCTACTGTTGTTATAATTAATCTGCACTACAATTTTACTACATTTTGTCGTAAAACGCTTGACAAACGTCGAATTGTCGTATATACTTGAGGAGTGATTTAATCGAACGACATATTGTCGTTTTTTTGGTAGATATATATATTGAACGAATTTTCCATCTTTCTTCCTCTCACGAAAAATTAAATTTACGCTGAGAATACTTTTATATATTTTAAGGATTTTTTATGTTTCTTCCTTTCAAAAAACAATCAAATTTAAGCTACCGAATTATTCCTATACGGCAGGTAGTTGAAAAGATAGAACGTAGCTACGGTGTTACCTTGTTTCATTTATCCCCAAAAAGAATTTTCTTTATAACAAAAGACCGAGAACTGTGCCTTTGTTCTCCGTCTTCAAAATTCTATAAAACTGTTAACCGCTATTGGGTTGATATAACAATCAAGCAAAAAGAAATTCTGGATTCTTACAAAAAAAGCCTGCTTGTTTTCCGCTTAGAAAACGAGCAAATCTTCTTTGTTGAATGGACACGCCTATCACCTTTATTAACCTCTAAAACTATGCAATACAATACCCATGAGCAATATCATTGGAAATTATACATTTATAATGACTATATTCATGTTGGAAAATCAAAAAATATTTTATCAGGAGAAATCGAACCTTTTGCAAATTGGAGAAAAAATGAAAATTAAAAAACTTCATCAACAACTTTTTGTTACTTGTTTATTCCTATTATTGCTAATTTTTCCCTGTCTTAATGCCTGTAAAAAAAATAGGGAAGTTACAAAGCAAAACTTATTTGAAAGCATTGACACCTATATTAAGAACGCAGACAATTCACATTTCGCTATGCTCGCTTGGGGGTCATTTTCCTTTTTTGGGACGGAATGTTTGATGATGGAAAAATTTTTTGCAATTATAGTGGTTCTTATTATGAAAGCTTTTCTCTATCCTTTGATAAAAATTTCAAAACCACTGGTATTTCTTTTGATTATTCACTCAGCACGGAAAATCCTATGAGTTCTGTACTTATTTTTTATACCTCAGGAACAGTCTATGCCGAGGAATATAGCAATCAAAAAGCATTTACTTTTGATACTGTTTCCGTTCCAAAAAAACACGCCGATCGAATTTCTTATTTGTTTAAAGAATTTCTATCATGCTTGGAAAATGGAATCCTAAGAAATTGTGGATATAGTCTAAAAGATTTTGGATACTATTGATAATTAGCCCGTCGTTACATCGCAACAACGGGCTAATCTTTTTTATTTAATTAAATCTTTAATTACCTCGCCGGCGAGGATAAGACCGACCACGGACGGCACGAACGCAACGCTGGCGGGAATCGGTTTCCCCGTTTCCTCGTCCACCGTTTTTGCGGGCAAAGGCTCTTCCTCCGAATAGACCACTTTCAAGTGTTCTATCCCCCTTTTTTTGAGCTCTC
>SVHQ01000199.1 GCA_015055785.1 Clostridiales bacterium
AAAACTGCCGTGCCGTCGGTGATAACGGCAACCAAGTTGGAACGGCGGGTATATACGTACGATAAATCGACGTTTTTAGAGATTTTTAAACAAGGTTCTGCAACGCCCGGGGTGTACGCCACAGACAATTCTTCGCTGTTATTGATAGGCGCGTGGGAAATGACCTCGATTTTACCGTGCCATTTTTCGTGTTCTTTTAGAGCAAAATCTTTTTTATCCATAGCTGTACGTCCTTTAAAACCAACGTTGTTAAATTTGTCAAATCACGCCGGTTTTTAATAAGCATATTATAGCATTTTAGCGCAAAAATGTAAAGTGGTTTGAAAAAATAGGCGACGTAGATGCGTTGTTTTTTTGTGAAAAATTTATCGATGCAAAAGGCGTTTTGCCGTATAGCATAAAAGTATTGCCGAATACGTGAAATGTATGGCAAAATGACTGGTTTTATGTTATAATATACTTGATAAATCGAAAAAGGTGGAAAGCAATGAAATTCTTTTTGAAAATAGACGCCAACCAAGAGCCGTCCGTTACCGTCGTTTGCGATAGGGTAAGCGCTGCGGTGAAAAAAATTGAAGAGCTTTGTAAAGAGGCGGACGGGGAAATTCT
Source organism: Clostridiales bacterium (assembly GCA_015055785.1). Next base: position 610 of record SVHQ01000199.1, read on the forward strand.
ATACGGATACGACGGCGACGAAGTGATTGAATTGGAACTTTCCAGCGTAGCGTGTTTTTTTACGAAAAATAATAAAGTGTACGCTTACGTTGGAGATAGGGAATACGCCGTAAAGTTAAGAATTAAGCAGATTTTGGATTTGGTGGACGATTCTTTTATCAAAATCAACCAAGGGTGCGTCGCAAACGTCGGGAAAATCAAAAAATTCACCGTTTCGTTTGGTGGGGCATTAAAAATCGTATTTGAAAACGGATATACCGATTACGTATCGAGACGGGAAACGAAAAACGTCAAAAGGAGGTTTGGATTATGAATCAACACGTAAAAAATTATTTTTTCAGGGGTTTACTGTTTGGGGGCTTTGGACCAATCGTTATGGGCATCGTGCTGTGTATTTTACAGCTATCTGGGGTAGGGATTGTCTTGGACGGTTTTGACGTCGTTATCGCCGTGGTTTCCACGTATATTCTGGCGTTCGTGCAGGCAGGCTCAAGCGTGTTTAATCAAATAGATAGCTGGCCGATAGCAAAAAGTTTAGGGATACATTTTTCTTCTTTATACGTCGTGTACGTGGCGTGCTATTTAGTGAATAAGTGGTTGCCTTTCGATTGGCGAGTAATTGCTATTTTCAGCGGTGTTTTCGTCGCCGTGTATTTAGGGATATGGCTGACGGTGTATTTCGTTGTGAAATGCGTAAGTAAAAAATTGAACAAAAATATTAACCCGACGTAATACGTCGGGTTTTTGCTTTAAAAAGGTTTAAAACGCCGTATAAAAAGCCGAAAAGGAAACAAAAATAAGCGCAACGGACGCATACGGGGTATGGTAAAAAATATATTTTTTAAAATGTGTTAAACGTGTGAAAAAACTTTGACAATTCATTTATAGAGTGCTATAATGATACAGGAAGGTGAAAAAATGATTATCAAGATGTTTAATTTTTGGTATTTCTTTTGGATAATATTTGCCGCGGGCACGTGCGTGGGGCTTTATTTTTTATTGCGAAAGAGAACGGAAAAAACCAAAAAAATCGTTTTATTATCTATTTTGTTGTTCGCCTTCGTTTTACATTTCTTGAAATGTTTTATTCCGCCGTATTCTACGGATAAAGACCGTTTATATCGGGATATTTTCTTTATCAATATCTGCGCGGCAAACATTTGCCTTTTCCCGTTTTTCTTCATTTCGAAGAGCAAGGCTTTGAAGGAATATATGTTCTACCTTGGCTTGTTGGGCGGCGGATTGGCGCTTTTCTATCCTATGGAGCCGATATTAAAGAGCAACCAAGCAGGCGAAGTGCTCGACATTATTCGTTTCTATATCCATCATACGATTTTGGCCGTCGTGCCGCTGTTGATGGTGCTGCTGAAATTGCATACGATAAGTTATAGAAGGGTATGGGCTGCGCCTGTGGGATTGTTGGGGATAATGCTCTTTATTATGCTCAATCAAATTATTCAAAGCGAGCTTGGTTTCGTGCCTTTACGTGGCGACGATTTATTGGATATCGGTTATAAAAACAGTTCTTATATTTGGGGGCCTGACGATTCGCTTGGCGATTTTATCGCAATCTTCTGCCCCGACATATTTAAAACGGTGCCGGTTGGGCCGCACGCTGGGCAAATCAAGTATTGGCCTTGGATATGGCTAATCGTTCCCGTATTCCTGTTGTTGACGCCCCTTGCCTTTTTCATCTCTTTGATTTTCGATTACAAGAGTGTGAAACAAGACTTGCTGTGGGGAAAAGGGAAATTGGCGCAAAGATTGAACCATAAAAAATAGAGGAGAGAAGTATTATGACGTTTAGAGAGTGGATATTTAGTATTCATCCCGAAGGGGACGGATACAACGGGCAATGGAAATTTCCGCACATACTTACGCTTTGTCTTTGCATTGCGTTGATTTTGACGCTCACCTTCCTTTTTCGTAAGAAGAAGCAAGGCACGAGAGAGTTGGTGGTAAAAATCCTTGCCATTGCTATTTTGTTTTTTGAAATCACCCGTCGTATTATCAACTTTGCAAAAGGGAACGCGGTGGATTTCAACAGCACGCTGTATTTATTGTTGCCCCGTCCTTGGTGCGCAATTTCTTGTTGGTTGGTTATTATTGCGGCGACGTTCAATAAGAAATTCCTTTGGAACTTTGCATCGATAAACGCGTTGCTTTGCGCCGTTATCTTCTTTGCGTACCCGTCGGCAGGCTTTAACGATAAGCATATCTTATTCGAGAACTTGTATTCGATTTCTACGCACGCGCTCTTGTTGGTATCGTCGGTGTGCATTTTGACGTTAAACATCGGGGATTTCCGTTATAAGAGAGAAACGTTCCAAAGCGGAATTATGAAAGAACTGATTATGCTGGTTATCGTTTTTGCGTACGGCGTTTTCGAATTGTTGTTGGATTTGTCTACCGACCCCTTGTACTTTATGCCCATCGAAGGCAACGAAGTAAAAGAAATTTTAGGCTTGGGTAGCGTAGCGTACGTAATCGTTTATACGATTTTCTTGTGCGTATGGATAAATGCCTTCTACCTTATCCCGATGCTTTGGAAAAAGTTTGTAAAAAAAGAGAAAAAAGAAAACTAAAAACAAACCGAAAAATAAAAAGGGCGGAAATGCAATTTGCATTTCCGCCCGTAATTTTAACGGCGTATTACGTCAACGCGGGGACGAG
>SVHQ01000200.1 GCA_015055785.1 Clostridiales bacterium
AAGAAGGGATAGCCGTTTTTATACAATTCGGAGTTCATACAAGGCAAGCCCTGGCGAGCCGACAAGGACATATCTTCGTTGACGATGAAATCCCCTTTAATATACGTATTTTCAATGGAAGTATCAAAATACAAGCAATTACGCAAACTCTCCGTTGCCAAAGGATGGAACAGCGAAAAGCTTACGCCGTCGTGCTGATAATATTCAATAGAATATGCCAACACGTTTTCGCCCACCTGCAAACAATCACCAATGTTCGCTTCTTGGAAATTGACATCAAAATCACTTTGCTTAAAGGAAAGTTCCTTTCCGTTCAGCGTCATTTCGATATATTTTGCCTTTTCTACCATCAAACGCGCGTTAAAAAGGGATTGCACGTTAAAACGTTGTTTTACATACAGTTTTCCTTTGTAATCTTCGCGCAAAAGCGTTTCATTCGCCTGCGGTATGGGCATATATTCAGAGAAAGGCTCTCCGCCTCGACTAATGGAAACGTAATCCAATAAGAGATAATTCTCGCCAATCTCCGTCAAACCGAATTGTTTCGTAACGTCCTTTTCCTCGTACGTTTTATTCTCCACTTTAGCCGTTTCGTCTTTGATTAAAATAAGGCCTTCCGCGCAATCCAACGTGATTTCATTGGAGATGTTTTTCACTTCCAACGTGTTAAGATTTAAGGCTTTATACTGCTCGGCAACGCCCCGCATACACACCTTACTGCTTTCTTCCCTCGAATAATTTTTAATGAATAAGAAATCGCCAAGTTCGCTTGCGCGCGAGGCCAACGAGCTCTTTCCGTCTTCGCAATAGAATTTCACCGCCGCGTCTGCAATCAATTCTTCAAGCGTTACGTTTGATTGCAAATCCACCGTCGCTTTTTTGCCGTCCACGTGGGTAATTTCGGAAAGCATACACAATTTGCCTGCATATTGTTTGAAAATATCATACGTATCCGCACCAATGCTAACAATTTTAGGGATGATAATTTTATTGTATTTACAATTTCCTACCCAAAGTGCATCCCCATCGATGCGCCCGTATTTTTTCAAAAGCGTTTCATCAATAAATTGATAGGTTACACCGTTTTTGCGTAAAGTAAGCAACAATTCATTGAAAGCATCCTCAATATGTTCCAGCCCTTTCTTCCCCTGACCGAAAATATAGCCAAGATATACGTTTCTAAGCGGATGCAAAATCGCCACGTCGTATCTATCTTCCGTATTGGAAACGATATGCCCTAAACGCGTAAAATAATCGTTGAATTCCTTAAATTCTTTAAACCAATTAGACTGCGGCCCAAAGAAAGGAGGATGGTCAAATTTACCCTGTGCGGAAAGCGAATAGGGATATAAATGCTGACAAGTCATATTTACGCCGTTAAAATACTGAAAATCAGCAATACTTTTCAATTCCTTCGGTGTCGTGTCATAACCGCCGCAGGCAAACGTTTCCGTAAGAACGTATTTTTTACCAAGCTGCGCCGCAACGCTTCCTACCTGTTTCGGGGAAAGCTCCGTCGCGCAATTGCGTCCCAAGAAATCAACACCGGGGATATGCTCGTATTCATACGTAGGCATACAACCTGCCCCGCCGTACATTTGTTGATAAACCGAACATTCCTCAATCGAATGTCCCGTCAATTTGCAGCCGTGGGCTTCACACCAATCGTACAGTTTTTTGTAGAAGTTTTCCAAATACAATTCGTTCATCGTACGATAATATTCCGTACGGAAGTCATACCCGCCTTCTTCCTGCTTAAACAGCCAAATCAACCCGTCTTTTACGTCTTTTCCCTTTGCGATAAAGGCTTTTTCTACTTCCACACTGTAAGGCGTAGCCGCACGGTAATACTGCGGTTCGTCCGTAAAGAAGCCAACGAGTTCTTTACCGAAGCTATTCGCAAATCTTTCGTAATATTTTTCGTGCGTTTCCTTAATAAACGCGTCCACTACTTCGGGTTTTAAAATGTCCGTATTCGCAGGGCTAATATGTAAATACACGCAGTGATACTCGCTTACGTTCGCATTTTCTTTGCCAACGCGCGCGTAGCCGTTTTCGGTTTTTGCATATACGACAAAGGCTTCTTCGTCATAAAAATCCGTCTGCTTATACGAAAGAAATCTTGCGCGAAAATCCACGTTTTCAAGCAGCTTTCCACCAACAAAACCACTCGGCCAACCATTTTCATCATATGCCCAAGCGTTCATATCCAATTCTTTCGCTTTTTTCAAGCAGGCACCAATGCAAGACCACCATTTTTCAGACAAATATTCGTCTTTCAGTCCTGTTCTTGCGTGCATAATAAAGCCACCAATACCAGCAGCGTGCATATCCTCTATTTGTTTTATAAGCTCCTTTTCATCTAACGCATTGTTCCAGCTCCAAAAAGGAATACTTTTATTGTCCTTTAAATTCCCATTTAACGCCTTCTTTAATGCTTCCAATGCCATGATAATCCTCCAACTTTTTGTGTAAAAATGAATCCTAAAAAATTCTTGATAAGTTTACATAATTATTGATACTATCATTATCTTATATTTCAAGAAAGATGTATACACTTTTTTTTGCAAAAAATGTTGTAAAATTAGCTTTTTAAAGTTTAATAACAATAAAATTAATCGCTAATCACAACTATAATAAAAAATCCAACTCTTCTCACTTGCTTTTGGAATACCCATATTAGCGGTATTTTTAATAAATACATTTAATTCTAAATTATATTATACGAGCATAAGACGACGCCTTGACTTTTGTAAGCGTGCCTGCGGTGCTTAGGTTTAGGTATAGGTTTTCCTATAAAAAATACGGCATTTATGCATGATTTTTTGCATAAATGCCGTATTTTGGTTGAGGCAACGGGACTTAAATCTACTTTACACAGCTCTCAATGCCTTTAAAATAAAGGGATTCAGCACATCCTTCGTCAACACTTCTTCAATTCTTTAAACCCAAATTTGATTACGCATTTTTTCGTCTTATTATACGATTATTTTCTCCCATAAAGACAACCAACCACCTTTACAGGTGGTTGGATTTATAAGAGATGCGTTATACACATTAAACTCCACTGTACGCCGAGAAACCGCCGTCTACGGGAATAACCGTACCCGTGACAAAGCCGCTTGCGTTATCATCCGCAAGCCACATAAGCGTGCCGATAAGATCAGAAATTTCACCAAATTTCTTCATGGGGGTTGCCGCTAAAATCTTGCCCGTTCTTGCTGTTGGCGTGCCGTCTTCATTGAATAAAAGGCTTCTGTTTTGGTTTGTCACAAA
>SVHQ01000201.1 GCA_015055785.1 Clostridiales bacterium
ATGCTCAGCGTCGTAGGGATTCCTAACCCGATAATCAATTTTGCCATCGGCGTTTGGGTCATTTTTATAAATTGTTTTCTCTCTCGTTCGAGGGATTTTTCTTCATCCTCTTCCACGTTTTTTCTCGCGAATATTCTCATAATATCACTTCCGTTTTTATTCTTTTATATTATAACGCTTTAAGATTATTTTTGCAACTTTGCAAGCGGTAGTTTTCAAAGAATTCATATTTTTTTCTTTCGTGATTGGGTTGATTTTTTCCTGTTAACATGCTATAATGATATCATGAAAAACATTTCCACTCCTAATGATATTAAAATTTATAAAATTAAATTTACAAAAGCAATTATTGCGCTTGCTGTTGCAGTAATGGTGTTTTGCACCGCAGGCATTGTTTTTAGTGTTTTGCAAATTATCAATCACGGTATTGTCGATTTTTATGACGTCCTCAAATATCCCTTTTTGATATTGATTAGCGTGTTTTGCATTGCACTTGTTATTGCTATTCTTGTAAAATCACAATACGTCATCAATCAGAATTATCTCCTTTCGCAATTTGGTTTTATCAAAAGCAGATTTGATATTAAAAAAATCACCGCGGTTATCCTTGACACCGATACCAACAAATTAACGGTGCATTGTGGTGAGGAATTTTTTATCATCTCTCTCGATAAAGAATGGAATGAAGCTTTTGTTCGCGATTTACTCGCCGTGAATCCACACATCGATTACAGCTTTACATTCTCCGAAAAAAAAGATTAATTTTATTTAAAAGCATATAAATAAGTCAGGGGCATATACGTTCAACGCGTACATGCCCCCTTCATTTTATTTCATATACCCATATCTTTTTCGGTTGGCTATAAATAATATCACCGTCAAAATCAAGGTAAATAATTCAGCAAAAATCACCGCCGACCAAATACCGTCTACCCCCCAAAGCAAGGGCAACACTATCACTGCAATCGCTTGGCACAAAAAAGTCCTAAAAAATGAAATCAATAACGATAGCACACCGTTTGACAATGCAGTAAAGAAAGACGATGCAAATATATTAACCCCTGCCAATAAAAAGCAAACGGAATATATACGAAGTCCTCGTGCCGTTAGTTTTAAAAGCGTTTCCTCTTGTACAAAGATTGCAGACAAGGGATACGCAAAAGCAATAGCGGCTATTGTCATGAGTATCCCCAACCCCGTCATTATCTTCAAGCTTTTCGTGTAAATATTTCGCAATTCTTCCCTATTATTAGCACCGTAATGATAACCAATAATCGGAGCACTACCCACTGCATAGCCAATAAAAATCCCTATAAAGATAAAGCTGATATATTGCATAATACCGTATGCGGAAACACCGTCCAAACCGATATACCCCATCAACTGTGCATTGTATAAAATGGCGATCACGGACAAGGAAATATTCGTCATTAATTCTGACATACCGTTTACGCAAACTTTTATAAACACTTTGCCGTCAAACTTAGTTTTTCCTAACCGCAAAAGACTGTTATTTTTATTAGCAAAATAAATTAAAGGCAACACGCCGCCTATCAATTGATTTAATGCAGTGGCAACCGCTGCGCCTACCAATCCCCATTTGCAACCAACGACAAATAATGCGTCGAAGAAAACATTTCCAAACCCCGCAAACAACGTTACGTATAAACCCAATTTCGGTTTTTCCGCGGTAACAAAAAAGCCTTGGAATGCATTTTGTAACATGAAAGCCGGCAACGCAGCCAAAATAATGCGTGCATAGATAACACAATAATCAATTAGACGAGCTTTTTCTTCCGCCGTTAAATCTTTTTCCGTTGATGCAAACAATTCAGCTATGGGCCTTGCCAAAAAAATCCCCACTAAACCTAAAGCGATACCGATAATCACCGTAGCATACACCAACATAGAGAAAATTTTATTGGCTTTCCCTTCATCGCCCTCGCCAAGCGCCTTGGATACTTCCGCATTACCGCCTGTACCCAACATAAAGCCAACCGAACCGAGAATCATAATAAAGGGATATATCAAATTCAATGCCTGAAAGGGCATACCGTTATCCCCTGCAAAATTCGAAACAAAGAAACCATCCACAATACCATACACGGAAATAAACACCATCATAAAAATCGACGGCAAAACAAATTTGAATAGTTTTCTATAAGTAAAGTGTTCAGATAAATGAATTCTTTCCTCTGACATTTTTCACTCCTACTACCAACTTTCACATAAAGAGCCCGACTGCCAACAGCAGTCGGGCTTACATTTAAAATCGGAATGTTTATAAGGTCATATCTAACAAATCTTGATATCTTGCCGTATATAACGTTACACAATCATCATTGTTGCAGCTATTTAATACTTGGTTTTGAACCTTATTCGACATCGTCGTAGCTGTCGTTGCCTTCAAGGATTCATAGAACAAGTTGGAGAAGCTACCTTCTACATCTTTTTCATCTGCATTATAGCCTGCATAAACGTAATCGCCATCATATACAAAAGATACATAGATGATATGCCAGCCGTAATCGGTAGCGCAAACTACGTAAGAACCAACGCCGGATTTTACAGCTTCTTGTGCTGCATATTCAAATTCAGGCACATAGTTTGTCTTACCAGGATTTACTGCATAACCCATATAGGTATTCAAACAACCGGTATCCGTGCTGTACGCAAACATCAATTCATTTACAGCCGATACTGCTTTATATGCATCGTTATCTTCTGCCTTGAAATAATCGTCTGCTTTTGTGTTTTGAAGGGTTACTTTACCAGTATAATACATGAATTTGCTGTAATCTACTACACCCTTATCGTCAACGTACAATGCTTCGTCATTGTTATAATGCTCGCTATACTTACCTTCCGTTACGTCGCTACCAACTACATAGTTAATATAGCTTTCCATTTCGGTAATAAATTCGTTGATCTTCAATTTATTCGGCTTGAAGGTGTATTCATGATCACCTTCTTCCACAGTGCCGTTATAAGGATACATACCAGCATACTGCTTAAGCGCTTCATAGCGTTCTGTTTCTACCATGCTGTCTTCGAAGAAGAGATAGGTCTTGTCGCCCTTTGCTTTGCCGTTGTTGAAATACTTGCCAGCTTCTGCTTCATAAGCATGGTTTGCATGGTCGTGCAAATCAAACCAGCTATCACGAAGGTCTTTCGCTTGAATATTTTCAAGAATGTCTTTACGTGCATCGAAAAGTTCGTTTTCCGTCAAGCCCTTATTCTTTTCTGCCGAATAAGGGCTTGACGGAAAACGAACT
>SVHQ01000202.1 GCA_015055785.1 Clostridiales bacterium
CAGCGTTGTGCAGGGCATTTAACGAGCGCGACGGATATCAAAGAAGCCTATGCTGTGGGCAGCGCGGCTGTGGAAGCGGCAATGCAGGGTAAGAGCGGCGTTGCAACCACGCTTGCGCGCCTTGCGGATTATCCTTATCGTTGGGATACGGGTATCGTTGAGATTGATAAAATGGCGAATTATGAAAAGACAATTCCGCTCGATTGGATAAATGAAACGCATAACGGTCTTCGCGAAGCGTTTGTAGCGTATGCGCGTCCGTTGATTGAGGGGGAATTGCCGCCTTTCTACGTAAACGGTTTGCCTCAACATATCACTTTGAATAAGTAAATTTAATAGGAAAGCTAAAGAGGTATATCATGAGTTATATAAAAGACAATTTTTTGCTTACTAATAAGACGGCGGAAAAGCTTTATTTCGGCTATGCAAAGGACATGCCCATTTTCGATTATCACTGTCATTTGCCTGAAAAGCAGATTTTAGAGAATAAGACGTTTGACGACGTATATCAAATCTGGCTCGCTGGTGACCATTATAAATGGCGTTTGATGAGAAATTACGGCGTGAATGAAGAATATATCACGGGTAACAAGACGAATAAGGAAAAATTCATGGCGTATTGTAAAACGTTGGGTACAGCGTTTGGGAATCCTTTGTATCATTGGTCGCAAATAGAACTTCGTGAATTTTTCAATTGTGAATTAGAAATCAACGAGGAAAATGCCGAACTTATTTGGGATTGGTGCAACGATTATATTGCTCTGAATAAAGTGACGCCGCAAAGCCTTATCGAACAGTCGAACGTGACCCATTTATTCACGACCAACGAAGTCTTTGACGATTTGTCCACATTCCCCGCGATTGCGGAAAAGGGATATAAATTCAAAGTGATTCCTGCTTTCAGAGCGGATAAAATCATGAATATTGAAGCTGAAAAATATAACGAGTTCGTTGGTTATCTTGGCGAAGTGAAAGATTTAACGGCTTTGGAAGAAAAGTTGGAAGAGAGATTGCAGGCGTTTATTGCAGTGGGTACGACGGCGGCAGACGTTGCATTACAAAGTGTTTATCCCGTGACGGAAAAATCGGCTGCGGAAGCTGTTTTTGCAAAGCGCAGAGCAGGGGAAAACGTAACGGACGCGGAGGCGGAAATTTTCAAAGGCTATCTCACCTATTTTCTCTTTAAATTATATGCGAAATACCATATCGCCACCGAATTGCACGTGGGTGCTATGAGAAATAACAATACGGCAATGCTTAAAAAGCTCGGTTTGGATACGGGTTATGACAGCATCGCAGAGGACAACAGCATTAAATCCATGTCCCGTTTGTTTGATAGATTAAATGAGGAAAACGCATTGCCCAAAACAATCGTTTTCAACCTCAATCCCAAGATGAATACGGAAATCATGACGCTCATCGGCTGTTTCCAGAGCGACGAAGCAAGAGGTAAAGTGCAATATGGTCCTGCATGGTGGTTCTTGGATAACAAAGTAGGGATGGAAAAGCATTTGGAAGATTTGACGGCAACGGGGCACATCGGAGCTTTCGTGGGTATGTTGACGGACAGCCGTTCGCTTTTGTCCTATCCTCGCCATCATTATTTCCGCCGTATTTTGTGTAATTATTTTGGCGGTATGATGGAACGCGGTGAAATGACTTCGGATATCGCGCTTGTGGGTAAAGTCGTGCAAGATATTTGTTACTATAATTCGATGAATTATTTGAACATGAAATAAAAAATGGGTATACCATGTACGCGTTGAATCAATTAAAATAGTATAAAAACACAGATGATATTTTTATAAAGAAATTTAAAAATATCACTTGCGTTTTTTTTGAAAATGATTATAATATATATTGGATAAATAAGGAAAAGAGGTAATCTATATGGAAAAATGTATTCCCGTAGTTGTTATCAAAGAAATGTCTGAAACGGACAAAATTTTAACAGCGTTAAAAAATAACGGTATTCATTGTGCGGAAATTACTTTCCGTACGGCTTGTGCTGCGGAAGCGATTGCATACGCAAGCAAAAACTATCCGGATATGAGCATCGGTGCTGGTACGGTCATTAATGCCGAACAATGCGAAGCGGCGCTTGCGGCAGGTGCGGAATTTATTGTTTCACCTGGACTTTCAGTTGCGGTTGCTAAGATTTGCAACGAACGCGGCGTACCTTATTATCCCGGCTGCGTGACGCCCACGGAAATTATGCAAGCGTTGGAGCTTGGCATTACGACGGTAAAATTCTTCCCCGCAAACGTTTATGGCGGCTTGAAAGCGATGAAAGCACTTTCTGCTCCCTTCCCTCAGGTGAAATTTATTCCTACGGGTGGTGTAGATAGAAGCAATATTGACGAATTTTTAGCATGGGATAAGATTGCGGCGATTGGCGGCAGCTTTTTCGTAAAAGAATCATTGGAAAAGATGGAGGAAAATAAATAATGAAAAAGGTAATTACATTTGGGGAATTGATGTTAAGACTCGCACCTGAAAACTATCTTCGTTTTGTGCAGAGTGAAAAATACGAGGCAACGTTTGGCGGTGCAGAAGCAAACGTTGCGGTGTCGTTGGCGAACTACGGCGTTGACGTTGCATTTGTTTCTAAATTGCCCGCGCATGAAATTGGTCAATCGGCAGTAAATTCCTTGCGTAAATTCGGCGTGGATACGAGCAAAATTGTTCGCGGCGGCGAAAGAGTGGGGATTTACTATTGTGAAAAAGGCGCATCGCAACGTCCTTCCAAGGTAATTTATGATAGAGCGTATAGTTCTATCGCGATGGCGAAGAAGTCTGATTTCGATTGGGAAGCTATTTTTGAGGGAGTGGAATGGTTCCATTTTACGGGCATCACGCCGGCGCTTTCCGACGAAGTTGCGGCAATCTGTGTAGAAGCTTGCAAAGCGGCAAAAGCAAAAAATATCACCATTTCCTGCGATTTGAATTTCCGCAAGAAATTATGGAGCAAAGAAAAAGCAGGTCAGGTAATGGGCGAGCTTTGTCAGTATATCGATTACTGCATCGCGAACGAAGAGGATGCAAAGGACGTATTCGGCATCGAAGCGGATAATACGGATATCTATGGCGGTAAATTGGATAGAGAAGGGTATATTTCCGTTGCGAAAAAGCTCACCGATCGTTTTGGTTTTAAAGGCGTTGCGATTACACTTCGTGAAAGCAAGAGCGCGAATGACAACGATTGGTCGGGTATGCTTTACACGAACGGCGAA
>SVHQ01000203.1 GCA_015055785.1 Clostridiales bacterium
GATGCAATCATCACTATTCCCAATGATAAAATTCAGCAAGTAGTACCCAAAGGCACTTCTTTTGCAGAAGCTTTGATGGTGGCTGATGAAGTATTGCGCCAAGGTATTCGCGGTATAGCCGAATTGATCGTAAAGCCTTCGCTCATCAATTTGGACTTTGCAGACGTTAAGACGACTTTGAAAGGTTGCGGTCTTGCGCACATGGGGATTGGTGTTGCGAAAGGCGAGAGAAGAATTCCCGAGGCGGTTCGTCGTGCTGTGTACAGTCCTTTGTTGAATACGACGATCGAGGGGGCAAATTCTGTTATCCTTAACGTTATTGGCGGTAAGGATTTGTCATTAGACGAAGTAATGGAAGCAGCAAATCTTGTAAAAGGAGTAATCGACTATTCCGCAAACGTTATTTTTGGCGCATGTATCGACGAACATATGGCAGACGAAGTGGAAGTTGTGATTATTGCTACGGGTTTTAACAACGTTTCCAATTTCGGCACGTATACCAATACTACCGAACAACGTGCGTCTATGCTTTCTCAAAGAATTGAACGTGCATATAACGAGGGGAAAGCAACGGATACTGCGAGAACACCGAATAATTTTGGATTCCCACAGGCAGCGCAAGCACCCATGTATAGAAATGATATGATGGGGAACACTGTAACCCCTTCGTCTATGCCGAATGAGCCGTCTGCATTTGAACCCAACGACCCTATTCCCGAAAACGTTGATACGACGAATCCGGATAGAAAGCATTGGCCCAAATTTATGGATTATTTTATGAAGAAAAACAACGAAGATAAGGAATAAAGCAATACCCTTCGGTTTATGCCGAAGGGTGTTTTTATACAACAAAGGGAAAGAGCACCTGCAGTCAGCAGATGCCCCTTCGAGGAAGAATAAATCAGATATGAGGATAATCAAAAATAAAAATCATTATTATCGATTTTCTTTATTGAAAGACAATCTTTAATCGATAATTTAAATTATTATATCATTTTTCGGCTAATTAAGCAAGTAAAAACCCGTCAAAAAACGAGAAAAATCATTAATAATATTTATAACAAACATAAACATAGATTATAGAGCATAGAATATTTTATGCGTTTAAAAAATTTGTAAGACATTAAAAAGATATATTTTATAGGCATAGGTGGGATTAGCATGAGCGCGCTTGCTAAATTTTTATCTATGAACGGTTTTGAAGTTTCCGGAAGCGATGGGGTGAAGAGTGAGGAAACGGAAAATTTAGCTTTTTATAATATCAAAATATACATTGGTGTTGATGAACTTCGTAAAGAATTATTGCATGCGGATATGGTGGTATATACAGATGCGATTCCTTTTACACATAAAGAGTTGATTAAAGCCAAGGAATTGCAGAAAAAGTTGTTTTCCCGAGCAGAGCTTTTAGGACTTATCGCCGAGCATTTTCAACACGTAATTGCGGTCGCAGGGAGCCATGGAAAAACGACTTGTACGGCGATGTGCGCGCATATATTAAAAAATCTTGAAGTACCTTTTACAGCGCATATAGGCGGACATGATTCATCGTTTGGTAATTTTTATTCCAGCGGTATGGAATATTTGGTTACGGAAGCTTGCGAATATAAGAAAAATCTATTAAGGCTAAATGCGGAAACGGCTATTTTATTGAACATTGACCGCGACCACATGGAATGTTACGCAGGGGAAGAAGATTTAAAAGAAACGTTTAAAAAATATTGTATGCGTGCAAAAACCGCATTTGTCTGCGCAGATGATGAAAAATGTATGCAGTTTGGGCAATTTTCCACGTTTGGGATTAAGAATACGTTGGCGGATTATAGGGCAACCGATTTGCGCGTATATAACGAGAAGTACATTTTCACTGTTGAGGAATACGGAAAAGCATTATGCAGGGTGAAATTAAACGCAATGGGGCAGTGTAATATTTATAATGCCTTGGCGGCGTTTGCAGCGATGCGTTCTTTTGGGTTTCATGAAAGGGAAATTCAAAAAGGTTTGGAAACGTTCGCTGCGGTAAAAAGGCGTTTTGAAAAAATTGGGGATTACAAGGGCGCAAGTTTTATATGCGATTATGCGCATCATCCCAAGGAAATTTTATCGACGCTTTCCACGGCTGAGGGAATCTGCAAGAAAAATTTATACGTTGTTTTTCAGCCACACACTTATTCACGAACAAAACTTTTGATGAAAGACTTTGTGAAAGTACTCAGACCGATTAAAAATTTGATTATATACAAAACGTATCCAGCGCGTGAAAAATATGATGAAGAGGGCAGTGCAGAGCATTTGGCGCATATTGTGGGCAATTGTTTGTACGCAGAAAATATATACGTTTTAAAGATGTGGCTGAAACGAACGGTACGGGAAGGGGACATTGTTTTGTTTTTAGGTGCAGGGGATATTTATTACGCTGCGCAATACTTATTAAACGAATTGAAATGACTTTTATAATATAAAATCGAGGGAAGCGAAAAGATGTAAAAAAAACTCGCTTTTCCTCTTTTTTTTCTGTCCAAACTATTGAAAAAAATGAAAAGAAATGTTATAATTATAAAGTATAAGTGGGAGGTGTTGTCCTGTGAAGAATAAAGAAGAGAAAAAAATGAAAGAAAATAAAAATAAAAGTGAATCCGCGCTTGTAACGAAGGAGAGTTTTAGCGCGGCATTTATGTTATTTTCGGTACTGGCATTGTTGATGCTCTGTACGGGTTCTTTGATTTTTGGAGAGGTTGGTTCGGCGATTCAAGCCTTTTTGCTTAGTATGTTCGGATACTTTGCTTATCCGTTGTTTATCGGGGCAAGCTACCTCTTTTTTATGATGCTCCTTGAAAAACGTTTGGTGAAGAATAGAAAAGCAGGTTTTGTTTTTGCAACGGCGCTTATTTTTGCTGCGTTGATTGTACATACAGCTGTGACGTATGCATGGCCTATGGACGGGTATGCAGAAGCTTGTTTTAATGCAGGCGAAAATTTTACCACGGCAACGGTTACTGGTTGGGTTGGTGCATTAATTGTTATGGCGGTTTCATCGCTGATATCCAAAGTAGGGGCGATCGTTACCTTTTCTTTGCTTTGTGCGTTAAGTATATATTTGTTTATCGTTTTTGTTGGTAAGAAATCTACCGAAGCAAAAGTAAAAGCTCCCAAAAAGAAAAAAGTAAAGATTGCGTCTTCAGGTACTAACATTGCACAAGAAGTTGCACCCGCGAATGGACA
>SVHQ01000204.1 GCA_015055785.1 Clostridiales bacterium
GTTGCATTTTTTGAAAAACACTCAAAATTCGTCACTTTTGGTTGCCCAACCGTCAAGGTTGCCGTTTTATCGAGCAATACACAATTGATATCTTTCGCTTTTTGCAAAACCTCCGCATCTTTATATAAAACGCCCAACGACATACCCTTCCCTGTTGCAGCCATCACTGCCACTGGTGTCGCCAAACCTAATGAGCAAGGACATGAAATAACTAAAACGGAAATTGCATAATTTGCCGCGCGTGAAATATCTTGAGAAATAAAAAACCAAATAATAAAGGTAATAAAAGCAATTAAGCACACCGCAGGCACAAAAACACTCGCAATTTTATCCGCAGTTTTTTGTATAGGCGCTTTGCTTGTCCCAGCCTCTTTTACCATTTTTACGATTTGTGAAAGAGTTGTTTCCGCACCAACTTTTTCCGCTAAAACCTTTACAAATCCACTCTTTACAATATCAGCGCCTGTAATCGAATCCCCTTCCATTACTTCAATTGGCATACTTTCGCCCGTAATCGCAGCGCGGTCGATAAAGCCATGACCTTCAATTACTTTCCCGTCAACTGGCACGTATTCACCATGTTTTACCACCAAAACGTCCCCGACAATAATTTCAGAAAATGGAATTTTTTTCACTACACCGTTACGCTCTACGGAAACAGTGTTCGGCATTAATTGTATAAGCTTTTCAATTTCATCGCCCGTTTTTCTCTTGGATTTTTCCTCTAACCATTTCCCCAAGGTGACCAAAGCCAAAATCATAGCGGCTGATTCATAAAACAGATGCACGTGTCCATCAACTTTACCTATATACAGTAAAATAGTGAGTACGAAACTATATAAAAAGGAAACGCCTGAACCCATTGCAACCAATGTATCCATATTCGGTACCTTTTTCAATAAAGCTTTTGTGCCGTTTTTGAAAAATTTAAAATCAATAATGATTACAGCCAATGCCAACAGCATTTGTATCGTCACACCAATAACCGCCATAGGTTGTGGTAGACCAATCATTCCCCCCATGGAAAAATACATCAGAGGCAATAAAAAGGCAATGGAAAATATAAAACGTTTCTTTAAAATTTCTGGTTGCGGCTTTCTTTCCTTTAAAATATTTTCATCAAAAATAGTCGCTCCGTAACCCAAATCGACAACTGCTTGAATAATATCTTCTCTTTTTAACATGTTTTCGTCATATTCTACTTGCATGTTTTCTCCCATGAGAGAAACTTCCACCATTTTCACGCCTTGTAAGCGGCACACCGATTTTTCAATTCCAGCCGAGCAGGCGGCACATGTCATGCCTGTAACGGAAAATTTTTCTTTTTTCATGATTATCCCTTTTAAATTTCTTTTGTCATTATTATATCAAAATTTATGCTTTTTGTCAAGAGAATATTAACCACGGTTAATTAATTTTAATTTTTTTTGTGAAACGCAAAAAGACGGGTGCTGCATACACCCGCCTAACGATAACCAATAGACGAAAGTTTAGTCGTTCTTTTCTTCTTTTGCGGAAACTACTTCCTTACCGTCATAGAAACCACAGTTTTTGCATACTCTGTGCGCTTCTGCCAATTCATGACAATGAGGGCATTCAACCAATGTAGCTGCGGTTGCTTTATAGTTCGCAAATCTCTTGTTTGTTCTGCTCTTAGATTGTTTACTCTTAGGTACTGCCATATTAACACCTCTCGCTTTTATTTCTTTCGATTTTAGTTCTCGGTTTCCATTGGATATGCGATTTTCTCACACCCATTACTGCAAACAACCAAAAATGGCATACTTGCCATAATCGCATCATCCACAGCTTTTGTTAAATCCACAATTCCGTTGGTATAGCCATAATCTTCATAGTCTTTTCGAGGCTCGAAATATGCATCGAGTTCCCCTTCGACCTGCGCCGTTGTTTCTTTCAAGCATCTAGAACATTGTCCTTGCAAAGAATAAACAACCTTTCCGCGAATTTCAATGGAATCGTCCTCATACAATTCGTATTCAAACGAAACTATCACAGGTGAAGAAAATTTTACATACGGAATTTCTATTAAATGTTCAGGAGCCGAATATTCAAATTCTAACTCACCTAAATATTTTTTTTGAGCGTTGAGCTTTCTTATATCGATAACCATCATAAAAACCGACTTTACAAGTATAGTATATTTCTAAAACTTTGTCAACTTTTTTTTCGTAGAATTTTTCGTTTTTTTATAATAATTCTACTGTTTCTCGCGCAATTACCAATTCTTCGTTGGTTGGAATGATAAGAACCTTGATTTTCGCATTTGCACCCGTGATATCACGAATTTCACCATTGTTCTTTTGAAGATTCTTTTCCTTATTAATTTCAATGCCGAAATATTCCATGTTTTCACAAATCATTTCGCGCACCTGCATATTGTTTTCACCGATACCTGCCGTGAAAACAAGGCAATCAATACCGTTCATTGCTGCCGTATATGCACCTATATACTTTTTACAGTTATATACAAATACGTCCAGCGCAAGTTTCGCACGTTTATTCCCCTCAGCCGCTGCAATCGATAAATCACGGAAATCGCTGGAAACACCAGAAACACCAGCCACCCCGCATTTTTTATTCAGATAATTCAAGACTTCAGAGATACTCATGTTCTCTTTTTTCGCAAGGTATTCAGCCGCCGCAACGTCTATGTCGCCGCTTCTCGTACCCATAGGAACACCTGCCAACGGTGTAAAACCCATGGAAGTATCTACGCTCTTACCACCATTTACCGCCGTAATAGAAGAACCATTTCCCAAATGACAAGTTACGATTTTTAATTCTTCTGCTTTTTTGCCGAGATATTTAGCTGCTTCTTGCGAAACAAATTTATGACTTGTGCCATGGAAACCATAACGACGAATAGAATATTTTTCGTAATCTTCGTAATTGATTGCGTACATGTATGCGTAATCAGGCATGGTAAAATGGAAACTTGTATCAAATACAAACGCCATCGGTGTGTTGGGCATTGCCGCACGACACGCTTTTACGCCAACGATCGCCGCAGGATTATGCAAAGGAGCAAGATCGCAAAGTTCTTCCATCTTCACAAGCACCTCATCTGTAACAAGCGTAGGCTTCTTAAATACCTCTCCCGAAGCAACGGCACGGTGCCCCACCGCATCAATATCTGACATGGAAGAAATCACACCCGTATCTTTATCTGTCAACGCTTTTAAAACAAGAGCAACAG
>SVHQ01000205.1 GCA_015055785.1 Clostridiales bacterium
TTTTGCCGAACTTCAGTTCGGGCTGCTCGCTTTCGCCGCGACAGCTTGTATATATTACCACAAACCTCTCGCCTTTGTCAAGCATTTTTTTCAACTTTTTAAAAGTTTTTTTAACTTTTTTTAAAGTTTTTTCTTTTTCTCGCTTGCTTTCAGCTTCTTCGCGCCTTCCGCGCTGACAGCTTGACTATATTACCACTTTATTTCGTCATTGTCAAACATTTTTCACTACTTTTTTTAACTTTTTTGAAAATTTTTGAATTTTTTTGAAAAAAGTTAATTTTTCGACATTTTAACAAGCGTAAGCGTTACCGATTCGCCGTTAATATCTACCGTCTTGCTGAAACCGTCCGCAGGTTTCCCCTCCGCAACAGCGACCGCCAATACGTCTTCTGCGAATGCGCCTGCCGCCAAAACAGCTTTTGCTTTTCCTTCCGCTATATAATATATAGAGATACGGTCGGTAATTTGATAATCGGCTTCTTTACGCATCGCCTGCACCTTGGAAACAATTTCTCTTTCGATACCTTCCAAAATCAGTTCTTCTGTCAACGCCGTATTCAATGCAACCGTTACACCCTTATCGCTTGCGGAGATAAAGCCCGTCTTGCTTTCCGTGAAAATCTGCAAATCTTCTTCCGTAAGCACTACTTCCGCATCCGTGTCCATTACGTACTGACCTCCGCCACGAACGCTATCTACCACTTTCTTTGCATCACAGTTTGCCAAGAACGCGGAAATTGCACCGAGCTTTTTGCCGTACTTAGGTCCAAGCGTCTTTAATTGAGGCTTTAATTTATAGGAAATAAACTCGCTGGCATCTTCCGCCGATTTATATTCCTTAATATTTAATTCATCTAAAGCAATCGCTTTTAAACCGTCGTCAAGATCACTTGCGCGCGCCGTAACAACAAACATTTCCGACAAAGGCTGACGGTTTTTCACGTTACCCGTATTACGAGCTGCTCTGCCGAGGTTTACGATATCCAAAACGGTATCCATACCCTTTTCAAGATGTTCATCCACCATCGCTGCGTCGCATACGGGGAAATCGCA
The DNA here is from genome assembly GCA_015055785.1 of Clostridiales bacterium. The sequence continues at coordinate 1,054 of SVHQ01000205.1, forward strand.
AAGGTGTACCGATTCGGGCGCATCTTTAAAGAATGCAGGCACGAGGTTTAAATACATCTCTTCTGCAATAAACGGTGTATAAGGTGCGGTGAGTTTTGCGAACGTTACGAGTACGTGCCAAAGCGTTGTATAAGCCGCCGCCTTGTCTTCCGTCATTTCACTGCCCCAATATCTATCTCTGCCGCGACGAACGTACCAGTTGGAAAGGATATCCGAGAAATCCTGCAACGCACGCGCGCTGTCTGTAATATTATATACAGCCAAATGCTTATCTACCGTATCCACCAACGTGTTCAACTTGGACAAAATCCACTTATCCATTAAGGAAAGTTTGCATTTCTTCAAATCGTATTCCGCGGGATTATAATTATCGATATCCGCATACAAGCAGAAGAACGCATACGTATTCCAAAGCGTACCCATGTACTTTCTCTGCGCTTCGCTTACCGCTTCGGGATAGAATCTCGAAGGAAGCCAAGGTGCTGAGGACGTATAGAAATACCAACGTACAGCGTCTGCCCCTTGCTTATCCAAAACCGTCCAAGGATCGACAACGTTGCCCTTGTGTTTGGACATCTTAATGCCATTTTTATCATTTACGTGCCCAAGCACGATACAGTTTCTAAACGGAGCTTTGTCAAACAACAACGTCGAAATTACCAGCAACGTATAGAACCAACCGCGCGTTTGGTCCACTGCTTCGGAAATGAAATCGGCAGGGAAGGTCTTTTCAAAAACTTCCTTGTTTTCAAACGGATAGTGATACTGCGCGAAAGGCATCGAGCCTGAATCGAACCAGCAGTCGATAACCTCAGGCGTTCTCGACATCTTGCCGCCGCACTTGCTACATTTGCAGGTGAGATCGTCAAGGTAAGGACGGTGCAATTCGATATCTTCCGCCGCACCGCACTTTTCTACAAGTTCCTTACGAGAGCCAATCACTTCGATTTCGCCACAATCGGGACATACCCATACAGGCAACGGCGTCCCCCAATATCTATCACGGGACAAACCCCAATCGATAACATTTTCAAGGAAGTTACCCATTCTGCCTTCCTTAATCGTGTCGGGCATCCAATTTACAGAACGGTTTGCCGCAATCAATCTGTCCTTAATTGCCGTTACTTTGATAAACCAGCTGGATCTTGCATAGTAGATGAGCGGTGTATCGCAACGCCAACAGAAAGGATAGTTGTGCATAAATTCCATGGTCTTTAAAAGCAAACCGCGCGCTTTCAGGTCTTTTACCACAGCAGGGTCTGCCGCCTGCGCGCCCACGCCCGTGAACTCGCCGCAGCCTTCAGGGAATTTGCCTTCTTCCGTAATCAATTGCACAACAGGCAAGCCGTAACGCTGACCTACTTTATAGTCGTCCTCACCGAATGCAGGCGCGATGTGTACAACACCTGTACCGTCGGAAAGAGTAACGTAATTGTCGCAGGTTACGTAATGGGATTTTTCACGATAGTTGAATTTTTCTTTGCCGAAAGGATATAAAGCTTCGTATTCAGTATATTCGTATTCCGTACCCTTTTTCTTGGAAAGAACAGTGTAACCCTCTTCGCCAAGCACGCTCTTTAACAAGCCTTCCGCCAAAATGTACTTTTCGCCCGTTTCTTCCATTTCGACCATGACGTAATCAAATTCGGGATTCATACAGAGCGCAACGTTAGAAGGCAACGTCCAAGGGGTCGTTGTCCAAGCAAGAATATAGGTGTTTTCCGCGTTCTTTACTTTGAATTTTACAAACGCTGTCAACTGTTTTACGTCTTTATAACCCTGCGCTACTTCGTGCGAGGAGAGCGCCGTTCCGCAACGAGGGCAATAAGGCACGATTTTATGACCCTTATAAAGCAAACCCTTTTTATGGATTTCTTTTAATGCCCACCATTCCGATTCGATATAATCATCGTGATAGGTAACGTAAGGGTTGTCCATGTCGCACCAATAGCCTACGCGATCGGACATCTTCTTCCATTCGTTGGAATACTGCCATACCGATTCCTTACACTGCATAATGAAAGGTTCGATACCGTAGCTTTCAATCCCCGTCTTGCTTTCCAACCCGAGTTTCTTTTCCACTTCCAATTCTACGGGCAAGCCGGGGATTGAAAGCTACGG
>SVHQ01000206.1 GCA_015055785.1 Clostridiales bacterium
TTTCTTTCAAAATTAAATAATCCGTTATAATATGCAAAACATTAAGAAGTTGGCGTTTATATTCATGCAAACGCTTTGCCTGCACGTCAAATAAGGTTTCAGGATTAATCAAAACACCCTGTTTTTTATATGCAAAATCAGCAAACTGCTTCTTTTTTAACGCCTTAATTTCTTCCAAACGTTTTAATACCGCTTCATCATTTTCGAACTTTTTAAATTGCGCCAACTTCGATGCATCTTTTGCATAGCCTTCGCCAATGCAATCGTTTAATAAAGCGCAAAGTTCGGGATTCGATTGATTTAACCAACGTCTGTGCGCAATACCGTTCGTAACATTCGTAAACTTCTCTGGTGTGTATTCATAGAAATCCTTGAAAATGCTTTCTTTAATGATTTCGCTATGCAAACCAGATACACCATTAACGTGATGCGAACCATGTACTGAAAGGTTCGCCATTTTTACGATATTATAGGACATAATTGCCATACGAGAAATTTTATCCCAATCACCAGGATAACGCGCCCATAAATCATCGCAGAAACGACGGTTAATTTCTTTCAAAATCATATAAATTCTAGGCAATCTACGCGCAATCAAATCTTCAGGCCATGTTTCCAAAGCTTCGGAAAGTACGGTATGGTTGGTATATGCACACACGGAAGTGGTAATATTCCAAGCTTCATCCCACGTCATGCCGTTTTCATCAATTAACAAACGCATTAATTCAGGGATTGCCAATGCAGGATGCGTATCATTCAAATGAATCGCCGCCATTTTCGGCAACAATTTTAAAGAGCCATATCTTCTCTTGTGATCAGCTAAAATGTTCTGCAAGGAAGCGGAAACAAGGAAATATTGTTGCTTCAAACGCAACGACTTCCCTTCCATATGATTATCGGCAGGATATAAAACCTTGGAAATCAAATCCGCTTCGTTGTCATCCTTCATAACCGAAGCATAATCGCCTTGCGAGAACAACTTCATGTCGAAATTCTGTATACTTCTCGATTTCCAAAGGCGAAGCACGGAAACAGCCTTACTGTCATAGCCAGAAACCATCATATCATAAGCAACCGCTTGCACTTCTTTTGCATCACGGTAGATTGCCTCCATACCATGTTCCGTCCATTTTTCTTCAATATAGCCGTCAAATTTAACTGTAAAAATCTTATCACTTCTTTGAGTCAACCACACTTCGCCACCTGGAAGCCATACATCAGGTAACTCGGTCTGCCAACCATCAACAATCTTTTGTTTAAACAAACCGTAATCATAACGAATAGAGAAACCCATCGCAGGATAATCCCCTGTCGCCAACGCGTCCATAAAACAAGCAGCCAAACGACCAAGACCACCATTACCAAGGCCTGCATCTGGTTCTAATTCGTACAAATCTTCCAAGGTTACATCGTATTCTTTTAAAGCCTTGGAAAACGTGTCATACAGTCCAAGATTATAAACGCTATTCTTCAAGGAACGTCCCATAAGGAATTCCATGCAGAGATAGTACACTCTCTTGGCTTTTGCCTTTTTCGTAGTGAGATGGAAATTATGTCTTTTTTCAAGCATAATATCACGTACACTCATTACAACAGCTTTATAAAGCTGATCCTTTCTTGCTTCAGCAGGAGCGACGCCAAAATAGCGCGAAAGCTTACCTTTAATAAGCTCTTTTGCTTCCGTTTCCGCAATTTGCTCTTTTTTCATATTCATATTCTCCTAAAATTTATCTCAATGTAATGATATTTATAAAAATATATTTGATATTATAACATTTTTATTTTAAAACGTCAAACGTTTCAGCATAAAGCTTTTTATATTCTTCCGCCGAACGAGCCCAAGAAAAATCTGTCAAAATTACCTTTCTCATCAATTCTTTCCATGCATTGGCATCTTTATACAGATTAATCGCCTCATGAATCACATACAACATGTCATAAGGATTACAAGAAGCAAACGTAAAACCGTTTCCCCCTGCTCCGTAAGGTTTAATGCTGTCATATAAACCACCCGTTTCTCTTACGACAGGCACCGTAGCATATCTAGAAGCAATCATCTGAGAAAGACCGCAAGGTTCGCTGATAGACGGCATCAAGAAAATATCCGCACCTGAATAGATTTTTTTCGATAAATCCCCATTGAATGCGATATTCGCCGAAACTTTCGCTTCATAACGATTTCCCAAATCACGGAAATAATCTTCATACGCAGAATCCCCTGTTCCCAAAAGAACAAATTGAATATCCTCATGCAAAATATCTTCCGCTACAGCTTTCACCAAATCCAGCCCCTTGTGTGATACAAGACGAGAAATCATAGCAATAATAGGTACGTCTTTTACAGGCAAACCGAGCATTTTTTGTAATTCCGTTTTACAAACTGCCTTATTAGAAAAATCATTTTCATCATAGTTTGCAAAAAGCGCTTTGTCTGTAACTGCATTATACATATTTACATCAATACCGTTTAAAATCCCTGTTAACTTAAAAGCGTTTCTGCAAATAATATTTTCCAAGCCATGTGCAAATTGAGCCGTTTTGATTTCATTAGCATACGTAGGGCTTACCGTAGAGAAACGTTCACTACATTCAATGGCCGCTTTCATCAAATTGATACAACCGTCATATTCCAACAAGTAACGATAATCATTGGAAATATCAAAAAGATCTTCCAATATATCCAAGGAATATTTACCTTGATATTCAATATTGTGTATGGTAAATAAAGCACGAATAAATTGATATTCAGGACGCTTACAATAAATCGTTTTTAAATAGATAGCAGCTAAAGCCGCTTGCCAATCGTGGCAATGTAAAATATCAGGATAAAAACCAATAAACGGTAAGATTTCCATTACACTACGAGAGAAAAAGGCAAAACGCTCCCCATCGTCATAATATCCGTAACAACCAGGACGCTTGAAATAATATTCGTTATCGATAAAATAAAAAGTTACACCATTTTCTTCATAGGTGAAAATACCGCAATATTGATTACGCCAACCAAGCGGAACAAAAATATTCCCCAAGAAAGAAAATTTTCTTCTATGTTCAGGTTTGATATCGGAATATAAAGGCAAAACTGCGCGAATATCATATTCTGGATCCATTGCTAAAGCTTGCGGCAATGATCCTATAACGTCTGC
>SVHQ01000207.1 GCA_015055785.1 Clostridiales bacterium
CTAAAATCGGTGCGGCCAAGTAAATCCTTTTCAGTGATTCCGCGTGCTTCCTGCTTTTTAGCTTCCTTTTCTACGCGTTCGGGAAATTCTTCTCGCAGTCCGTAGGAACGGATAATTGACAGTTCCTCGGCGAAAAAGTCGTCTTCTTCTCCAAGAACTTCGATGATTTCAACGACCGGGGATTTTCCGTGCGGGTAGGAAGTGATTTTTGCAACGGCTTTTACGCCGTTTGGGATATTAAAACAATCGGAAAGGGGGATATAGATATCCGAAGCGTACTTTTTCTCATCGGGGACGAGATATCCTGCGCGTCGGTCTTTACGAAAAGTGCCAACGATTGTCGTATATCCGCGTTGTAAAATTTCAACGACCTTTCCCTCGTCATCGCTTTCGCGGTTGTATACTTGTTCGATTAATACGGTGTCACCGTGTAAAGCACCACGTAGACTTTTCGGTGGGATAAAGAAATCCTTTTCATAAACTTCTTTATTTTCGGGGACGAGGAAACCGAATCCTCTTTCATTACCGACGATAACACCCTTGATTAAGCCCAATTGCTCAATTGTTCCATACCTGCCCCCGTCGTTTTGATAAATTCTGCCTTCTTTCATCAAAGCGTCGAGAAGGTCGGTAAGGCGTTTTTTCTCCTTATAGGGGATTTGTAAAATCTTACAAATCTCGGCGGCAGTTTTTCCTGCAAACGTGCCGTCTTGAAATTTTTCGAATATACTTTCTTTCGCGTTCAATGCGCTACCTCCATTTTGTATGTAGAGCGAGAAATAAAAAGGGCGGCTTGTTGAAAAAGCCGCCCGAATAATCTAAACATTAAACCACGATAAGAGGAATGATGTAGAATGCGATGGAGAGGAAAACGAGGACTGCAAGACAAATCCAAGTCCATTTCTTTAACTTTTCTTCGATAGATTTACCTTTGTTCTTACCAAAGAAAGTTTCGCTGGAGCCGCCCAACGCATCAATACCACTAGAATTTGCAGGCTGCAACAAGATAAGAACGACTGCTGTAAGGGCTGCGATTGCCATAAGTATAATCAAGATGATACTAACGACTTTATATTGTTCATAAAACTCAACAGGGGTATTTAATAAATTATATACATTTAACATAATTATTTAATCCTTTTGCTTTTTTCTTTTGACGGCAAAACACCGTTTTCCAAAATTACCTATCAATTATAACACACTTCCATAAATATCGCAACTGTTTTTTGCGTTATTTACCAAAAATTTTTTAAAGAAAGTAATCGTTGCGTGATAAGTGATTATTTAATAAGGCTTTTTCCGGTCATTTCCTTCGGTTGCTCGATTTTCATGATATCGAGGAGCGTGGGCGCAAGGTCAGCCAAAACGCCGTCTTCACGAAGGGTAACGTTCTTATATTCTTCGGAAACAAGAATCACAGGAACGGGGAAAGTCGTATGTTGTGTGAATGCACCAACGCCATCATCGGCAATCATTTGGTCTGCGTTGCCATGGTCAGCCGTCACAAGTGCGCTGCCGCCCATTGCCAAAATCTTGTCCGTTACTTTCTTCACGCATTCGTCCACGGTATGAACGGCTTTGATTGCCGCCTCCATAACGCCCGTATGACCTACCATGTCGCAGTTTGCGAAATTGAGGATAACCACGTCGTATTCGCCTTTATCCAATTCTTCCAACACCTTTTCCGTTACGCCGTATGCGCTCATTTCAGGTTGTAAATCATAGGTGGCAACTTTCGGGGAGGGGATAACGATACGCGTTTCACCTTCAACGGGAGCTTCTAATTTTGCATTAAAGAAGAAAGTAACGTGCGCATATTTCTCCGTTTCCGCGATGTGGAGCTGTTTCAAGCCTAAGGATGCGATATATTGCGGGAGAGTGTTTGTAATATCATCAGGAGGGAAAGCCACACCAACGTTTTCAAACGAGGAATCATATACCGCAAAACCAACGTAGCAAGGTGCAAGGAACCCAGTTTTTCTTTCAAAACCGAGCGTTGCGCCAGTCTTTGCGTCTACGTAGGGGAATTGTGCTTGCGAGAACATTCTCGAAATCTGTCTTGCTCTGTCAGGACGGAAGTTGAAACAGATAATGCTGTCACCTGCACCGATCAATGCAACGGGTTTGCCGTTTTTGGTGAGGTTGGTAGGCAAAATAAATTCATCGGTTACGCCTTTTTCGTAGGAAGCTTTTGCCGCTTCTTCTGCGCTGCCCTCGAATTGTACGCCCGTGCCAAGCGTTAACATATCATAAGCCTTTTCTTCTCTATCCCAGTTATTGTCACGGTCCATTGCGTAATATCTGCCAGATACGGAAGCAATTTCACCGAAAGAAAGCGCATCCAATTTATTTTGCAAATCTTTCAAGAAGTCTGCTCCCGAGGTAGGGGCAACGTCGCGCCCGTCCGTAAATGCGTGGATATAAACATTGTCGAGGCCTTCTTTTTTAGCCATTTCCACCAAAGCATAAAGGTGTTCTGTGTGGCTGTGTACACCGCCCGTGGATACAAGACCATAAAGGTGCAATTTCTTGCCGTTGTTTTTTGCTTCGTGCATCGCGCGGAGCAATTCAGCATTTTTAAAGAACGCACCGTTACGGATATCTTTGGTGATTTTCGTGAGGTCTTGATAAACGATTCTGCCTGCGCCGATGTTCAAATGTCCAACTTCGCTGTTGCCCATTTGACCGTCAGGGAGACCAACCGCCATGCCGCTTGCACCAAGCTGTGCGGAGGGGTATTCATTTTTTAATTGATTAACGTATTTGCTGCCGTCTGCGATGATGGCATTGCCATTTTCGGAAGGGTTAATACCATACCCATCCATAATGATGATGGCGAAAGGTTTTTTGTTCATAAAATACTCCTTAAAACTATATCAAAAATTCAAAATGAAGGGGGCAGGTACGCGTTGAATGCGAAAGACTACCCCCGAATATTCATTTTTAAGGCTTGTTTATAAAAGCGGATTTACGCTTACTTATCGAAATTTACAATCGTAGCAAAATCGGGAGCTTTCAAAGAAGCACCGCCGATAAGACCACCGTCGATTTCAGGCATAGCCATAAGTTCCTTGCAGTTGCCAGCGTTCATGCTGCCGCCGTACTGAATGCGGATTGCTTCTGCACACTTAGGGCAGAACATTT
>SVHQ01000208.1 GCA_015055785.1 Clostridiales bacterium
TTGTGGTGGAAGGGGAGGGGGTTACGTTCGCGCCGTAGGTGCGCATCACTTCGCGGCGGAAAGGTTTTTGTTCGTAGGAAACTTTCACCATATAAACATTACAATCCAAGCCGAAATAGGAACAAGCCATGGAAAGCGCCGTGCCCCATTGCCCTGCGCCCGTTTCCGTCGTAACCCCTTTCAAGCCCTGCTGTTTTGCGTAATAGGCTTGTGCGATTGCGGAATTGAGTTTATGCGAACCTGACGTGTTATTGCCCTCAAATTTATAATAAATTTCCGCAGGCGTGTCGAGGATTTTTTCCAAGCAGTAAGCGCGAACGAGGGGGGCGGGACGGTACATTTTATAGAAATTACGAATTTCCTCGGGGATTTCTATATACTTGGATTCATCGTCCAACTCTTGTCTTGCGAGCTCCTCGCAAAATACCTTTGACATATCTTCCAAAGTCATGGGCTGCAACGTTTCGGGGTTAAGCAGTGGAGCGGGTTTATTTTTCATAAACGCACGCAAATTCATCCAAGCTTTGGGTAATTCTGATTCTTCTAAATAAATTTTATAAGGGATTTCTTTTTGCATAACAAAGTTCCTCCTTTTAACGTGATTTTTTGCCATATAGATAGTTCAACGCGTACATGGGTGCCTTGTTTTAATAAAAAACAACCCGAAGTGCAGAAAATACTGCGCTTCGGGACGATAAACAAAACTACCGTGGTGCCACCCAAATTGACTTAAAAATAAGTCCGCTTTTTACGTACAAACATACGCTCTGCATTTTTACGGGTACAGTACCCGTCGATTGCTACTGACGTAGTTTTGGGTAAATGCCCAAAGCACGCGTTCGTTCGCCCTCATAAGTCCATTCCTTTCACTGTCTTTATCGCAATCCCACCGCCTGCGATTCTCTGTGAAAAACGTTGCGTAAAAGTACTCCTCTTAATCATCGGTTTCTATTATATTTTCTACATAGTATCATTTTTTTCGATAGAAGTCAAGCAAATAAATAACAAAACGAATATTTTATATAAATATTTTTAAAGTGTGAGGCAGTCGAAAATACCGCCCGTTTCCAAATCTTTCCAATACAAAACGCCGTCTTCCACAAAAATATAGGAATGGGGGGTTTCGGGTTTGGGTAGAGCGGTCGAGCCGCAATTTGCATAATACGCACCGTTGTCAAGCGTGCGGCTTTCAGGGGTGTGAAAATGCCCGTTGAAAAGCACGTCTTTTTCCTTTAACAAGGGGGGCATGTCTGCGTTGAACAGATGTCCGTGTGTTAAAAAGAGGGTGTGACCTTTCTCGTCTAAGAGGGCATAATCCGCCATCATGGGGAACTCCAAAACCATCTGATCAACCTCGCTGTCGCAATTGCCGCGCACGCAAATAATTTTGTCTTTTATCGCGTTGAGCATTGCAAACACTTTTTTCGGGGAGTAATCATCGGGAAAATCGTTTCGCGGCCCGTGATAGAGAATATCGCCGAGCAAGACAAGCTTGTCTGCGCCTTCATTTTCAAAAGCGGCAATCAACTGTTCGCACCAATACGCCGAACCGTGAATGTCCGATGCAATAATCAATTTCATAATACAAAGCTCCTTATAAAGGTTAGGGTCAAGGGGATAATCCCCTTGAGGGGGGCAACGCCCTCGCATAAATAGCCCCCAAAAAAGCAAAACAATAGTTCTGCGTTAAATCTACCGAGAAAGCGGTAAACGCCAAAGGCGTAAAGGGCGCAAGCAGAGCTTGCTCTTGGAAGGAGTTTCCTTTTGTAAAGGCGCCGCCTCTGCACTTCGCAAGGGAAAATTTCCCTTAATCCTAAACAGCAAACTGGAAAAGTTATTTCTTTGAGATACAGCCCCCTCAAAGAGGGAGCTGTTACAAATTCTTAGAAAATAAATTTCAAAATGTCAATTTGCTCGGGCAAATTCGCGCCGCTGCCCTGCAAAGCGGCATATTCTTCCATAAGCTGCGGCAATTCTTCCTCGCGATGGCTGCGAATGGGGAATTCCGAGAAATTCACGGCTTTATTCGCTAAAAGATTAATCGCAGTAGAAACGAACTCACGGCTTTCGGTGATGCCTTTGATGGTGACGTTGTTTTTCATGGCGTATTCGAGGTTGACGTGCAAACTCTTGCCGGTCAGCGCACAGAAAGAAACGTAAGCGTCACGTTTCACCAAGGGGAAGAGGATAGAGGGCTCGCAACGGTTGGCAAACGCCAGATAAACAGCGCCGTCAGCGAGTTTTCCGCCCGTGATTTCAAGCACCTTTTCGCGCAACGTATCATCGTTGGGGAAGGCGTAATAAATACCGCTCTTTTTCGCACGAGAAAGACGTTCAGCGTTGTTGTCTGCGAGAATGGGCACGGCACGGTGATATATTAAAATCTGACAAAGGATATTCCCGTAGATGCCACCGCCCAAAACGAGTACGTGCTGTCCTACGTCGATGTGCATTTCGTCCACGATATGTTCCGCCAAAGCGATAGCATCGATGAGGAAAGCGGCTTCATCGCTTACAGATGCAGGCAGGGGATAAACGTCGTCAACGCCTGCCAACACGAAATCACGATAAAAACCGTCCACAGTTTCACCTGCAATACGCAGTCCGTCAGGCGCACATTCGTCCTCGGTGATGCCGGCAAGATAAACGCGTTCGCCCTTTTTAATAAAGGAGTCTTCTTCCGCTTCGGTGACTTGCCCGATTGCAAAACGACCAGGGATAAACGGAGCACGCACTTTAATTGCACCGGAATATACGCTCACGTCCGATTCGGAAAGCAACGCTTTGGTCACCTTCACTTTTACCTTATCTTGGGTGAGCTTCAAATCGGGCGAGGTTACGTGTTGTAAATTGTGTGGATATGCAAGTTGCCAAACTTTCATAAAAGCCAGTATTCCTTAAGATTCACGCGGGTATTTGCCATGAAAAAAATTTCGTGACATAGCGCGAACAATATAAGTATAGCGCATTTTCATGAAATTTGCAACTATTTTTTTATAAAACGCGTCAAAAACAGTTGACGGCATAAAAAAAAAGCGTTATAATTGGAAAGCATATTGAAAGAAAATAAACAGCGAGGTGAAAATAATGAAGGCTGATATTCATCCCAAATATCACGAAGTAACTGTGACTTGC
>SVHQ01000209.1 GCA_015055785.1 Clostridiales bacterium
TTTTGGGGTGTATTATATTTTAAAGTATTATGAGGACGTGTTTCGTTATAGAACTGTATATATTTGGCTAAAGAATCTTCAAAATCTTTAATTAAGTTGTAGTTTTCTGTTTGAAAAGATGAAAGAATATGGTATAATTTAATTGAGTAAATGATGTAGAACTTATTGATAAGGACGAGAAAATAAAATGGCAAAACGAGATAATTTTACTAAAGAGGTTAAAGATCAAGCAGCGAAAAGAGTTGCGTACAGGTGTTCTTTCCCTGGGTGCGGAATAGCAACTGTAGGACCCCAGTATGGCAATCCTTTGGGGGTTGCAAGTATTGGCGTAGCATGCCACATATGTGCGGCTTCTCCTGGAGGACCGAGATATGATGAAAGTATGGATAAAAAGCAAAGAAAATCCATAGAAAATTGTATTTGGATGTGTGAAAATCATTCTGTGATGATAGACAGGGACGAAGAAAAGTATCCTGTAGAATTATTGAAGGCATGGAAAGTGGAGGCGGAAAATAAGGCGGCAGAAAATCTGGGGGATTATGAGCTTTCCAAAGCACAATTGAAAGACACCAGTTCCCTGAAATTGCTTTTTGATGACTTAATTAAAGATGGGAATTATGATGTATTGCGGATGCTTATAGATAAAACTAAAACATCCAATAAAAATAGCGAATTGCCATTGAGATATGAGATTATTTACAATATTTATTGCAACCGAGAGGCGTTGCTCTTAAGTATTAATTATTATCTTGAAAATACTGATGTAAAACAATGTGATGAAATTTTAAAAATTTTGATTGCCAACAACATTTCTACGGGGATAGAGTTGCTTCTTCCTTTTTGTTACGATGAAGAAATGAAAACATTGGCAGATAAAATTAAAGAAGGGACTATTAAGGAATATATATTTAGATCAAAGGAAGATATTGAAAAGGGGATCGAAGATGCGCCAGTATTTAAAGACGCAGATACGATTCAAAAACTTTTATCGAATATTGTAGTAAATGAAAAGTTTCCTTCTCTTCCATGTATATAATTGCACTTTACAAAACAACGGATAAGTGCTAAAATAAAGATATAAGGAGTAGACATTATAAATGATAAAGCAAATATTTATAGATACCGATATGGGCTCCGATTGTGACGACGTAGCTGCCGTTGCAATTATGGCACATTTTCATAAACTCGGAAAAATAAATTTACTTGGTGTATCACATACGTCGGCAAACCCAAGGGTGGTAGAATATTTGGATATGGTTTGCCGTTTTTACGGCTACAAAACGAAAAATTTGGCGACTGCTGGTAAAGAATGGGGAATCGGTGAATTCCGTGAAGGATTTTTCGATGATGTTTTGAAGGATTTTTCTTACGGTGCGCCTGAATCGGGGTTGAACGCAGTACAGCTGATGAGAAAACAACTCGCCAAAGTAAAGGACGCAACCATTTTGTGCATCGGACCGTTGAACAATATGAGTCGTTTTCTGGATAGTCCCCCCGACGAGATTTCGCCGTTGAGCGGCAAAGAAATCTTGGCACAGAACGTGAAGGAAGTCGTTGTTATGGGAGGCATTTTTGCGGATAAGCGGTATGCTTTTTACGGCGAAACGTTTGACGTGGAATATAATATCAAGTCGGACGTTTATTCGTCGAAAAATTTTATCGAAAATTGCCCAGCAAAGATGACCTTTGTGGAGTTTGAGTTAGGCTATAACGTCAAAACTTTTGCCGATACAGTGGCGTCGATGCTTGAAACGCCTATTAAACGTGCCTATAAGTTATTTAAGGCGGATTCTCGCGAGAGTTGGGACGTTATTGCGGCGCTCTATTGTTTATTCGGCGAAAACGGATACTACCGAGCTTCTGCGGACGGCGAATGCGTTGTGGAGGACAACGGTAAAACGAATTTTTATGAAAAGCAAGGCGGTAAGCATCGCTATTTGATAGAAACGGCAAGCAAAGAGAGTATTGTTGCGTACGTTCGAGAAATTGAACACGAATTGTTTTAGAGGGAAATATCCGTTCAATTACTTGCGCGTGGTGGTTGATTTTTATGATATGTCTAAAATAAGAGAAGTTTGAAGAAACGCTGCTGATGCAAGATAGCCTCGGCCATACACCCAAGGTGGTCGTCGGTCAAACTTCTATTATTAATATAAGTGAAAAAATGAAAAAGTCAACGCTTTTAAGCCCGAAAATCTAAACGGGTATAATGGTATCATTAAAAATATTATATGAGAGAATTAATATAGTTGACTTTTTTTATGCGCTTATGTATTTAAACAAGTCCACAATTTGCGCAGATGTTCAGCCATGCTTTTCGAGATGTGTTAGTGTGTAAAAAGACAATAGTTACTCGTTTCTCGCTGTGTTTCTATATTCGCGCGGGGAAATGCCGTATTCCTCGCGGAAAGTTTTAGCAAAATAGCTGCAATCGTGAAAACCGTACGAAAAAGCAATATCTGTAATCGGTTTTTCGGTGTTTAAAAGCGCCCATTTTGCTTGCTCTAAACGATAAACGTTCAAATACTTTGCAAAACAGCACCCAAAGGTCTTCTTAAAAATTCGGCAAAAATAACTGACGTTGACGTATAGAGCGGACGCCGCATCGCGCGAAGTGATTGCTTGGCGGAAATTTTCCGCGATATAAGACAGAGCATTCTTTGCAAAATCGCTCTTGGTTTTGTTTTGTATGCGCTCCGTAACCGTCACGTGCTTTTTTAAGGCGGAAAACAGAAGGGAAACGTGGCCGACCGATTCCATTTCCCAACCGATATTTTGATTTTCGCAAGCGAAAAAAGCCTTTTCCACGCAATCAAACATAAAACGAGCGTGGGGAGTTTGCGCGGGGACGCGGTGTTCAAAATCCGCCGTGCCCGATTCCAAAACGCTGACAAGGGATTTGTCGCACAAAAGACTTCCGTCAAAGCAAATGCAGTAATAGGAAGTCACAAAATTTTTATCCGCTTTGATACGGTGGATGGCATAGGGGGTCAGAACAACGACGTCGCCCTTTTTAATTTTATAAAAGCGGGAATCGACGTAGAGTTCGGCTTCGCCCTCAATCACGGCAAGAATTTCGATTTCTTTGTGTTGGTGAGAAACGGCGCCGCCCTCGGTG
>SVHQ01000210.1 GCA_015055785.1 Clostridiales bacterium
CCGTTTTTCGGGATTTAACTCGGTAAATCGGTCGAAAAAAAGCGACGACACCTTGACTGCGCGCCGCAGGCGCGCGCTCATATAGTCATATAGTCAAGGGGGCGTTTTGTACTCTTTCGTTAAAAAGTCGTTATAGTTAGCTCGTATAGTCAAGGTGTCGTGCTACACGCGTATAGTCATATCGTCAAGGTATTGTATAAGACTTCCGAGATAAAAAAGTTGGAAGGATATCTTTTTTATTACAATAGTTTATAATTATAAAGCAAGGAGAAAGCCCGAGCGCTAAGTGCAGCTTATACAGTATAATTTATAGAAGCAAGGATTGAAATAGCTGTCCTTTTGAGACATATATGTGGATATTTAACTCCAAAACATTTTTTTATATGATATAATATAAAACGAAACCGCTATACAAAATGGAGTGAAGCACTGTTAATTGGCTTGATTTTTTTAAGTGGCATAGCATACTGAATTAAAGGAAAATATATAAGGAGAAAAATATATGAAAAACATAAAGAAACTTATTTCTCTATTATTTGTAGTTGCGTTGTTTTTCTTGTTGGCGGCGTGTAATATCGTCAGCAACGACGTTATGCAGCATAGACATCATTGTGTAAAGACAAAAGCAAAAGAGGCTACTTGTTTGGAAGAAGGTAATATAGAATATTGGGCATGCCTCGATTGTGATAAAATTTTCACAAACGAATACGCAGAAGAAGAGCTTAGCCTCGAAAAAGTTGTTATTCCAAAAACGGCGCACACCGTGACGTATACGGAGACAAAAGAGGCTACCTGTGTCACGGCAGGCAATCTTGCGTATTGGTCTTGTTCCTATTGTTATACATATTTTGCTGATGAAAATTGTACCGAGGTGTTGGATAAAAACAAGGTGAACATTACGAAAAAGGCGCACGATTTGGAATACACCGAAAGAGTAGAACCAGTTGGCAGGGAAAATGGTAATGTAGAATATTGGTATTGTAAAGAATGTGAAAATTATTATTCGGATAAGGAATGTATGAATGAGATAGAACAGGCTTCGACTGTGCTTAAATCGCCATATAATATCATCGATTTCGTTGTGGAAGTTGCGGAGGGTAAAAATCCCATTGTATTACAGCTTTCCGACACGCAGATCATCGATGCAGGGCAGGCGCGTCCTGGGCGTACGGGCGTGTATTACGAACTCTGGGCTACCGACCAAATCGAAGAGCGTTGTTATGATTATCTGACGGAAGTAATTATGGCTACGAAACCCGATTTCATTATTATTACAGGCGACGTTGTTTACGGTGAATTTGATGACAGCGGTACAGCGTTGACGAGTTTTATTAATTTTATGGAATCTTTCCAAATTCCTTGGTCGCCCGTTTTTGGTAACCACGATAACGAAAGCAAGAAAGGCGTTGATTGGCAGTGCGAACAGTTTGAAAATGCACAATATTGCTTATTTGAGCAAAAGAGCTTGACTGGAAACGGGAACTATTCAGTGGCGATTGCGCAGGGCGGTGCATTGAAACGTGTATTCTATATGTTGGACTCGAATGGGTGCGGTGCGGCTAGCGCGGAATCCCTTGCAAACGGTCATACGACGAAAGGGGTAGGTTTTGGAGCAGACCAAATCGCTTGGTATACGGAAGAGATTAATGAATTAAAAAAAGCGGTGCCTGATGTGAAGATTTCCTTTGCTTATCACATCCAGCAGAAAATTTTTGCAAAAGCATATACAAAATACGGTTTTATTCAATCGGAAAAATATCAAGATATCAATATTGATATCCACCCTGATAAAACCGATACTGATTTCGGGTATATCGGTAGACAACTGCAAGACCCTTGGGATAGCAAGTATACGGTGTATAATGGTATGAAAAAGTTGGGTGTAGATTCAATTTTTGTAGGGCACGAACATTTTAACAACGCTAGCGTTGTATATGATGGCGTACGTTTTCAATTTGGTTTAAAATCAAGTGAATACGATCGTTTTAATTGGATTGACAACCAAGGAAAAATTGCAGGTGGATATACGAAAACGGGTAGATCGCTTGTTGGCGGTACGGTAATTGTTTTATCCGAAGACGACAGCTCTATTGAAGACGCTTATAATTATTATTGCGGTTTTGAAAACGGTAAAATTGATTGGAGTGATTATAAAGAAAAAGAACCCGTTTTAGTGAACGGTTTACAATACGGCGGCGTGAACACTACAAAAGCAGACTTATATGCAGACGGCGCGGTGACGGCGGAAGCTGTGGAATTTGACGATACGACGAACGCATATAAAGTGACGGCGAATGCGCAGGGTAAGCTATATGTGAATACAGCGTTATTGAAAGGCAAAACGACGTTTACTTTTACG
Organism: Clostridiales bacterium; assembly: GCA_015055785.1. The sequence continues at coordinate 2,360 of SVHQ01000210.1, forward strand.
GTGTACATGCCTTCCACGTCTTCAGCAAAACTCGGCGGATTAGGACAGTTTGCAATCCGTACGAAGCCGAATGATGCGGAACCCAGTATCGACGGCAAAGCGGACGGGTTTATCGATTATGACACGGAGTCAACGTTAGATAGCTTGAAGTTGAAATATGATGAATGGCAGACGTTTACGGTGGATATTTCGAAGTTTCAAGAATCTTGTACGGAATTTGCGTTCGTTATTGCGCAAGGCAATACGATTTATTTAAGGGAGCTTGCTATTAGTTGATAACGGGTAAAAAGCTTGCTTAACCTGTGCTGAATGTTTAAATAAATATTTTTAACGGAATTAAAAATGAAAAGGAGAAAATGTATATGAGAAGGAAAAGTGAAAAGCTCTTAGCTGTCAGTATCGCAACAGGTTTGCTGCTCGGAGCAGGGTGCAACCTGACAAAAAGCGAAAATAATTCGTCTTCTGGATACGACGCTGCGATTACGTCGTCGCTTCAAGGTGAGACAGTTGCATTATTGGAAGGGGATATTTATGAATTTGCTGCCAACTATGAAAAAGGCAAGTCGATTGAGTATGCGGACGGAAATGAAAAGGTGAACCGTTACGCTCCGAAACCTGTAATGGTTACATGGGAAAATAGCCGTGCAGGCGCAGCATATTATACGTTGAGATTGGGTTTAAAAAAGGACCTTTCAGATGCGACCGATTACATTTCAACGGATAC
>SVHQ01000015.1 GCA_015055785.1 Clostridiales bacterium
AAAGTGAACTACATGCCCGTAGTTCACTTTTTTCTTTATTTAATGTCGATATTTAAAGCGCCAACAATCTCTAACTGCATATTAGGCATCAAGTGGCTGTATGTATTTAATGTTTGAGTAATATTACTGTGCCCCAAACGTTTTGATACAATAAGAATATTTTGCCCCTTATTGATTAATAACGAAGCATGTGAATGTCTAAGGTCGTGGATACGAATCTTTTTTACGCCAGCTTTTTGAGCATAAGAGTCGAATCTCCTTCTTAAAGTTTGATCCGAAACTGGAACTTGTCCGCCAAATACAAAAATGTTATTCGAAAAACCATAGTCCTGTTTAACTTGAACGTAATGTTCATAGGTCATATCATATAAATTGTTCGGCATTAATATTTGTCGATAAGACGCACGATTTTTAGGTGTTGTAATTTCATAACTACGAGTTTTAGATACATGCCACCCAAAACTTGATGGAGTTTCTGGACGAGATGTTAAAATGACATCCTCACCCTTTTTAGGGCGTTTCCTATTTAACGATTTTGCGACTTTAATCTCTTTACGTTGAAAATCGATGTCGCCCCAGGTTAATGCTAATGCTTCACCTTTTCTCATACCTGTTAAATATAAACTCGTAAAAATCAGTTTATGTTTTTTATCGGTAGTATTAAGATTATATAAAGAAAACTCTCGATTACTTAGAACGAGAGTTAAAAAAGATTAGTATATAATGCTGCTTATTTTTAATGGTTATACCAATTATATATACCCCTTTTTTTGTGAAAATAAGCGCGTTTTTTGTGAAATTTTCTATTTGAAAAATTTTGTAAAAATGTGTGTTTAATTTGTTTAAAAGTGATTTATACTATAAGTGTAGAAAGGCGAACGAAGTAACCAATCAAAAAAAATTTTTAAAGGAGTTTTTATTATGAAAAACTATTTACAAAGACAAAGTAACCCTATCAGCTTTTTCGACGCCTTCGACGAATTCTTTCGCCCGGTGTTTGCTTCGGAAAACGATTATCTGAAAGCGAACGTTCGTGAAACGGATAACGATTATCAGATTGACGTAGCAGTTCCCGGTTTTTCTAAAGACCAAATCAAGATCTCTTTGGAAAACGGATATTTGGACATTGTTTGTTCCAAGAACGAGCAAGAAGAGTCTGGCAAAGAAGGAACTGTTTCCTATCGAAGAAAAGAAATTTCGGAGTACAGCTCCAGAAGATTCCACGTTGGCGACAGCATAAAACAAGAAGATATCAAAGCAAAATACGAGAACGGTATACTTTGCTTGACGATTCCTAAAGCGCAACCTAAGCTTCCTGAAAAAAGTTATATCGCAATTGAATAATTCTTAAAACATACAGCCCTCGCTCCACCACGGAACGAGGGCTTGTTTTCAATTATCCCTTCCGCACAACGTTGCGCGTTTTACTACTCTAACATTACCACGTATTTGCATAAGAGCCGATAAAAAATTCTCTTTTGTTATCCCGTTATTTTTTAAAATAACAGAAACTTCTTTTGACGGTTTTTCTATTATCCCATACAGTAGATGTTCAACAGATATAAAATCATCTTGCATTTCCTTTGCTTTTTTCTCAGCAAGCGTCAATACTTCGGATAAATCCTGGGCTATATATTCTCCGCCTTTCCCTTCTACTTTGACGAGCTTATTAATTGAAGATTCAAGCTCTCCTACAACTTTCTTGGAGGAAATACCCATTTTCTCAATTACTCTTGCGCATACGCCTTCTTCGTCCGTTAAAAGGGCGTGCAAAAGGTGAAGCGAAGTAATTTGTTGGTTTCCATTTTCATTTGCCAACGCAGTTGCAGCATTTAACGCTTCAATTGATTTTTGTGTAAATTTTTCAGCATTCATAAACTATACCTCCTTTAGTTTATATTATTATTTCTCTATCAAACAATTCATTAAACCTCTTTTCTACCAAGGTAAAGGCTACCTTCTCATCCTCTTGATTAGACAAGAAAATATTTAAGAGTTCATTAAAGTTTTTTACATACTCAGTTATTAATTCGGCTAATTGTTCCGTTGTAAGTTCTACATTCGGGAAATCTAATACCCTAATAAACTTAATACCGTTGAATTCATATTGTGCGTTAGGATTATAATATCTTTTTTCAAGTATCGTAAATAATTGATAAAAAGCATTTACCAAACTGGTTAAAGTGGGATTTTGTGTTCGCAGGGTTATTTTTAATTGTCCTAAATAGTTGGAATGAGGGAAAAGTTCTACATTATATTTAATCGCAGGATTATATCGATAAGGTAACGCCGATAAAATCGAAGCCATATAGCGTGAAGGCTCTTCTAAAAATCTCATCATATTGCCTTCTCCAATCAATCTTTCTATTTCATCAAATAAATTATTAGCACGAATTACAGGCGTTTCATAAGAAACTGCCTCTGCTAATATTTTTTCTATCATGTGGGACCTGCTACATTCGTTAACTCTCGCCAATTTATCTACAAGTTCTACTACATCGTCATTTAATACCAAACTATAAACTGATTTTGACATACCCCTCTCCTTTTTTCATATATTATATACCCATTTTATAATTTTGCAAACATTCTTATATAATTTTTCTTGCAATTTAAAAAAAGTCCCTGTAAATATCTAAAATATCTACAAGGACTTTATTTCTTATTTATGGAAAGATACAGTTACGCTTGTTCCTAAACCAAAATCGCTCTCAATGGAAAGCTTTGCATTATACAAAACACAGATATGCTTGACAATCGCAAGCCCTAATCCTGTTCCGCTCGTCTTTTTTGAATGCGATTTATCCACACGGTAGAATCGCTCGCAAAGTCGCGGTAAATGTTCCTTTTCTATACCTATACCCGTATCAGAAACTTTGATAGATACTGTTTCCTCGTCTTCCGTGATTAGAACGTCAATTTTACCATTTGGTTTATTATAATGTACTGCATTGGAGCAAAGATTTTCTATCAGTTCGTAAATTTTCTTACTCTCTGCTGAAATCACACCTGCGCCATTGATTGTAGCCGTTAAATTCTTTTCCGCTATTTCACCAGAAAGCTCTGCCAATACTTCTTCCGCTATTTCTTTTAAGTTCACGTTGGAATAAGCAACTTCCACCTCTTCGCCTCTTTCCAACTTGCTCAGTTTCAGCATATCGGAAATCAAAGAGCCCAGGCGCATACTTTCTTTATGAATACGCTCAATCTGTTTTTTCGAACCTTCATCAATAGAGGGTTTTTATCTGCAACAGTCAAAAAAGCCTCGCCTGAAGGAATTTGCTTGGTAAAGAGTTCATTTATAATTCTTCCCAAAGCATATATGTCACATGCAGTGGTTACTTCGTCTGTTGCCAACTGTTCTGGCGCTGCATAACGACGGTTACCAAGCCATTCCCGATGCCTAGTTTCAATTGAATTCTCAAAATGTGCTATGCCAAAATCGGTCAAAAGCAACGTATTATCTTCATCTACGAGGATATTTTCCGGTTTCAAATCCCTATGTATAATACAATCATCATGATTATGAATAAATTGAATGGCTTCGCATAACTAAATTATATAACTTAATAAAACAAATGAATCATTTTCTGTATCAATAACATCTCTAAGATTCCTAGAATAGTAAGGCATAACACAATATGCCTTGCCTTTCCCTGCGACATAATCAAATACTTTTACAATATGCATATTGTAAGTATCCTTACAGAACTGGCATTCACGATCAAATCTTATAAGCTTTTCATTATGTCTACTCGTTTCCTCATTCAAGACTTTAATAGCATATATACAAGAATCACCTGACGCTTCGGCTTTCCAAACAGTAGCATTTCCACTCTCATCAATTTGTTCTCGAATTATATAACTAGTAGATTCAAGTTCTAAAACTGTTCCAACCTGAATTTTCATTGATAAGCCTCTCTTGCAATTTATGCATGTAGAAAAGCATAATTCCCTTTCTGAAATTTGACACCTTATTATACCATGAATTTCATCCTTTTTCAACCGTATTATGTGAATATAACGACAGATTTCTTAAATTCATTTTTTATCAATTTTTAGTATTTTATCTCGAAATAAAAATTATTTTAAAGTTCCAAGAAAAATTTTGAAAAAAATAAAAAAATCCCGCAAAAAATACATGATTTTTAACGAGATTTAAGGCGTTTTATACGCAAATAATCAAAAATATGTGGAAATACTCTCCCTTCGAGTAATTCTTATAGCCCCTGCCAAAATACATCTTACTGCAATATGCGGTAGGGTGTATTTTTTTACGCAAAAATCGCAACCTTGGAAAATTTAATCGTTTTCACAACGGACAATCGACAAAATGAACGGATTCTCCGCCATAATTTCATTCAAACGAGTGGACGAGAATTCCTTGTCGGTATTCAGCGTTGCGCTATAAATCACGTCACTATCACGCCTTTTAATGATGAGATGATTAAAACGATCCGTGCCGAATATTCCTTTAATAATTTTGTTTTCACTTTCCGTTTGAATAAACTCAATATTTACCGAATAAGTTTTTTTATTGCGGAATATGGGCGCGTGGAATAAAAATTGAAAACCAATCAAAATGATCGTTGCGCCGATTGCCACGTAATAAAGTCTACCGCCGCAAGCCATACCAACGCCCGCCGTTGCCCACACGCCAGCCGCCGTCGTTAAACCGTATACTTCGTTCCTTTTATAAACGATCATCCCTGCGCCAAGGAAGCCCACGCCAGAAACAATTTGCGCTGCAACGCGCGCGGAATCCGCCGCGTCCCCAAACGCATATTTCGAAACAACCATCAAGAGCGCTGACCCAACGCAAACAATCGTATGCGTTCTAATCCCAGCTTCTTTACTACGAAGTCTTCTTTCTAAACCGATAGTAAAGCCCAATGCAACGGCAAGTAAAATATCCAATAAAATTCTACTTTCAAACAATAATTCTTTCATTTTTCACCCCAAAAGTTAACTCTATATCACCTTGTTTTTAATTTCAACGCATACATGCCCCTATCTTTTGAAAAATTAAGCGCACTTCTATTGATGAAACTTCTTATCAATTTATTCCTTAAATTGATAACGGTAAAGCTCGGCATACGTACCGCCATTTGCCACCAATTCCTCATGCGAACCGCACTCGGTGATAACGCCATCCGTTAAAACAAGGATCGTATCCGCGTTTTTAACAGTAGAAAGACGATGCGCAACAACAATCGTCGTTCTGCCGATTGCCAATTCCGACAACGCGCTTTGAATTTGCATTTCCGTCATATTATCAAGCGCGCTTGTCGCTTCATCTAAAATCAAAATCGGCGATTTTTTCAAAAAGGCACGCGCTATCGAGATGCGTTGTTTTTGCCCTCCAGAAAGCTTTACGCCGCGCTCACCCACTTCAGTATCATAGCCGTTTGGCAAAGTCATAACGTATTCGTGAATATTCGCACGTTTCGCCGCAAGAATCATATCTTCATCCGTTTTATCCGTTGTGCCGTAGAGAATATTATCCCGCACCGTACCTGCAAACAAGAAAACGTCCTGCGAAACGACGGCAATTTTCTTACGAAGGACCTGCGTTGCCACGTCGTTAATATTTGTTTCTCCAATACGGATTTCCCCGTCTTCACACAAATAAAATCTCGGTAAAAGATGACAAATCGTCGTTATACCGCCCCCAGACGCACCAACTAACGCCAACGTTTCCCCTTGTCTAACCGTAAAAGAGACGTTCTTAAGGACTTCCGCGTCCTTTCCGTCCGCAGACTTATAGCCAAAGTTGACGTTTGTAAATACAATATCGCCCTCAAGCTCAGAATCCACAGGGTTTTCGGGCTCGTATTCGGGCGATGTATCCATAATTTCACAAAAACGACTAAAACCAGTCATACCGTCTTGAATTTGTTCAAAAAGATTGATGAGTGTGCGGATGGGAGTCAAGAGCATCGTTATATATAATATGTATGCTGTAAAATCCGCAATATTGATTTTTTGAAACAAGCAAAGCAAGCCGCCGGATATGAGCGCAATCCAATATAAGAAATCGTTAAACACGGACATGCCCGTGTGAAATATCCCCATTGCCTTATATGCGTTGGCTCTTGCTTTCTTAAATTCCCCGTTAACTCGATCGAATTTTTCACACTCGCTATCCGTTGCGTTATACGCTTTCGTCACACGCACACCCGAGATTGAAGATTCAATTTCAGCGTTCAGCATTGCGACTTTTTTTCTCGAATCGCTAAACGCGCTATGCATTCTTCTTCGCGCTTTGGCAGCAAAGATAATCATTAAAGGAATGTAACAAAGAACAATCAATGCAAGCCAACCGTTGATCGTCGATAACATAATGATTGCACCAATCACGGAAATAAACGAATTAAAAATGTCTTCGGGCGCATGATGGGCAAGCTCGGACACCTCAAACAGATCGTTTACCAATCTCGACATAATACTGCCCGTTTGATTTTCATCAAAATAAGAATATGGCAAGGTTTCAATATGTTGGAACAAATCCCTACGCATATCCCCCTGTATTTTCACACCGAGTACGTGCCCCCAATACGCGACAATATAGGTCAAAATACCCTTTACAATATAAATCGCCGCCATAACAGCAGCCCACGTAAGTAGCAAGCGCACGTTTTCATTCGGCACGTATTCATCCATAATAGTTCGCGCGATCATCGGATAGAAAATATTACAAATAGAAATCAAAAATGCGCACGTTAAATCAAAGAAAAACATTTTCTTGTGCGGCTTATAATATTTGAAAAATCGCTTTAACATTTTCATTTTCAGCGCTACTCACTTTACTTTCGTTAAATATATGCTATATTATAGCATAGTCCTTTCAAAATTGCAATACCCATTTTAAGGATATACGGATAAAAAGACAACATTTTTTGAATTGTTGAATTTTTTTTGAAAAACACACCTTTTCGGCTTGACTTTTTTTCTCTTTTTAACTATAATGTCATAGTAATCAATAAATGCTGCTATGGCTCAGTCGGTAGAGCGCGTCCTTGGTAAGGACGAGGTCGGCGGTTCAAATCCGCCTAGTAGCTCCAAGAACGCTAATCAAAGCGTTCTTTTTTCTTTACACGTCCTTTTTTGGACGAGGTCGGCATGAGGACGCTACGCTATTCCGTCGCTTCGCTCCTTACAAATCCGCCTAGTAGCTCCAAAAGAACTTCCCACACGGAAAGTTCTTTTCTTTTCGCCGAACTCCTAACAAATAATTCATAAAAAAATATTGAAAAATAATAAACATTGTGTTATAATAACATCAAAAGAACCATCTTAGGAGAAGACAATAATGAAAGTAATCGCTAAGAAAAAACACGCCGCAGGTGTTATGTTTATACTCTTGTTCCTGCTCGGTGTTGCTATGCTTGTACTTGGTATCGCTTTTGAGGTGAAAATTTTACTCTTTATGGGCGCAGCCTTTGCTATTGGGTGCATAGGATTTGTCGTTTGGTATTTTTCTATTCCGTCAATCATTATTTCTCTTGACGAAAATAGAAATCTCCTTTTACCAAAAAATGTTATTATAGCACTAAAAGATATAACCGAAGTCTTCTATTTTGAAGCGTGGAACATTCGTATAAGCTATACTTGGGGCTCTGTCACGATTCAAACAAAAACAAAAAAATATAAATACGGCTTTGTTGCTGATTGTGAAACAGTCGCAAAAAAAATAAACGATTTACGTCGCGGAAAGCACCTTTCATTTTAATGAATTAAATTTATAATTCGAGGAACGCTATGGGAAAAGTTTTTGATCTCCATATACATTATACTTTTGAACTTCCGCTTGAAGAAACAATTGCCATCTTCAAGGAAGAATTTGCTCAAACGGGAACGGAAAAATACTGTTTTTTAAGCTTACCTCATGAAGTTGAAGACGATTTGGTTGTATATGATGAATTACAAAATATAAAAGGCTTATACTTAAAACAAGTCTTTTCTCCAAATGCCTATGCATTTGCAGGTTTAGTGCATCCAAACGAACACACCAACGTTAAGGCTATTGCGCAAAACTTTTTACAGCAAGCAAAAGAATATTTGGCAAACGGCTACGACGGTATCAAAATGTTAGAAGGATACCCTTCCCTATTAAAAGCATGGCAACTGCCGTTAGACAGCCCCGTGTACGATTCTTTTTATGGCTTTATGGAAGAAAACGGCTATCCAATTCTTATGCACTTAGCAAACCCCAAAGAAAATTGGGATATCGAAACGGCAAGTGTTGACGCAATACAAGCAGGGCGCGTATACAATGCTTCCTTCCCTACAAAAAGAGAAATTACCGCGCAACTCTTCCGAATTTTAGAGAAATTTCCTAAATTAAAGCTTATTCTTGCGCATTTTGGATTTATGAGCTATGACCTTTCCGAAGCGGAACGCTTCCTCTCTTTCCCGAACACCCTTTTTGATATCACCCCTGGTGGCGAACAACTAATCAATATGCAAAAAGAATGGAAGACTTGGCTTCCATTCTGGGAAAAATATCAAAATCGTATTCTTTACGGCACGGATTTTTACGCTTTCCCCAAAGATAAAAACTGGGAAATAGCTTTCCGCCGTCGCCCTGATTTTTTGCGGCGGTTCTTGGAAACTGACAAACGGCATCAATATTTAGACGAAGCCTTCTACGGCATTGACTTAAATGAAAAAATCCGCGACAAAATTTATCGCGAAAATTTCATTGCTTTGCTGGGCGCTCCAAAGCCAATTAACAACGAATATTTGCTCTACATAGCACGCGAATTATTGACAATTCCAAATAAAAAATCCAAGTATGCTAACGATGATTTACAATACATCATTGCCAATCTATCCAACTGATAAAATAAAAACACTCCCTTCCACGGAAGGGAGTGTTGCTTTTTTTATTTCGCGTATTCAACGCCGCGGAATTCGCGGATAACGTTGACTTTGATTTGACCGGGATATTCAAGCTCCGTTTCAATCTTCTTTGCAATATCTTTCGCCAAGAACATTGCTTGCGCGTCGTCAACCTGTTCGGGTTTTACAATGACGCGGACTTCACGGCCTGCTTGAATTGCATAGCTCTTTTCTACGCCGTGGAAGCTGGAAGCGATTTCTTCCAATCTTTCCAAACGTTTCACGTAGTTCGAGCCCATTTCACGTCTTGCGCCAGGGCGCGCGCCGGAAATTGCGTCAGCCGCTTGGATAAGCACCGCTTCAATCGTTTTCGGTTCGACGTCACCGTGGTGCGCCATAATCGCGTTCACAATATTCGCATTTTCTTTGTATTTCTTCGCGAGATCCGCACCGATTTGAATGTGCGTACCTTCTTGTTCCTGATCCACCGCTTTACCGATATCGTGCAACAAGCCTGCGCGTTTTGCAAAGTTTACGTCCAACCCAAGCTCTGCTGCCATCATACCGGCAAGCATAGAAACTTCGACCGAGTGTTTATAAACGTTTTGACCGTAGCTCGTTCTAAACTTCAAGCGGCCAATGAGCTTAATAAGCTCAGGGTGAAGCCCGAAAATGCCTGCTTCAAAGACTGCCGCTTCGCCTGCTTCTTTGATTTGCATATCCATTTCGCGAGAAACTTTTTCTACCGTTTCTTCAATACGAGCGGGATGGATTCGACCGTCGTTGATCAATTTTTCAAGCGATAATCTTGCAATTTCACGTCTTACGGGATCAAAACCCGAAAGAATAACCACTTCAGGCGTATCATCGATAATAAGCTCGATACCCGTTGCATTTTCAAGGGCGCGGATATTTCTACCTTCACGGCCAATGATACGTGCTTTCATATCATCGTTGGGAAGGGGCACGACAGAAACGGTGATCTCCGAAGCTTGATCTGCCGCGCATTTTTGAATAGCAAGCGAAATAATCTTCTTTGCATTCATATCCGCTTCATCTTTTGCCTGTTGTTCAAGATTGCGGACTTGAATCGCAACGTCGTGACGGGTTTCATCTAAAATTTCTTCCGTCAAAAGCTTCTTCGCCTCTTCTTTGCTTAATTGTGCTACCTTTTCAAGTTCTTGAATCATAAGTTCGTGTTGCGAACTTAATTTTTGCTGCAATACTTCGATTTCTTCTTCTTTTTTATGAAGATTTGCCTTTTGCTGTTCAAGAGCTTCCGTTTTCTTTTCGAGCGCATCCTCTTTTTGCGTCAAGCGTTGCTCCATTCTTTGGATTTCCGCTTTCTTTTCTTTCGTGTCGCGTTCGAATTCATTTCTTAATTTTAAGTCCTGTTCCTTTGCTTCAAGCAATGCTTCTTTTAATGCACGCTTGCTTTCTTCCCTGCTTTGCGCTTTGATTTGGTCCGCTTCCGCTTTCGCATCGGAAAGTATTTTCCCTACTTGCTCTTTTGCGGAACCAACTTTCTTCTTCGTGATTGCTTTGTAAATGAGAACACTTACAATACAACCCACCAAAAGTGCAGCAACTGCGATACCGATTGCAACGCCTACGTTCACCGCAGACGCGAGAAACAGGACGCTCAAATTAACGTTTTGCATAGTATTTGTGCCTCCTGATTAAAATTGATTTGATAAAACCATTATTTCAACGGATTTCGCCTAAAATCCGACTTATAATTTTTTCTATCGAATCTATTGTACAATATTATTGAAAAAAAGTCAATGGTTTGAGAAAAAATAGTTTTTTATTTCATAAAAAAATTAGCAATAAAAAGCGGAAACAGCACGCAGCTATTTCCGCTTTTTATTATTCTTCTACGATTTCCGTCTTACCTTTCGCAACGTCACGAATTTTTTGCTCGATTTCAGCACGAATTTCAGGGTTGTCCTTTAAGAATTGTCTCATCTTTTCTTTGCCTTGCGCTATTTTATTACCTTCATAATTATAGAACGCACCGCTCTTGCCGATGATGTCGTATTGCACGCCCATATCCATAATACAGCCTTCCTGCGAAATACCTTCGCCGAAAACAATATCAAATTCCGCCTGACGGAAAGGGGGCGCAAGCTTATTCTTAACGATTTTCGCTTTCGTTCTATTACCCATAGCGCCGTCCGCGTCTTTCAACGTATCCGTTTTACGGATATCCAAACGCATACTTGCATAGAATTTCAAGGCTTTACCACCAGGCGTCGTTTCGGGATTACCAAACATAATTCCCACTTTTTCACGAAGCTGGTTAATAAAGATAACGCAGGTCTTGGACTTATTGACAATCGCCGTCAACTTGCGGAGCGCTTGCGACATCAATCTCGCCTGTAAACCAACGTGTGTATCCCCCATATCTCCTTCAATTTCCGCTTTCGGGGTGAGCGCTGCCACCGAGTCGATAACGATAATATCCACAGCCGAGCTTCTAACGAGCGCGTCTGTGATATCCAACGCTTGTTCGCCAGTATCGGGCTGAGAAATATAAAGCTCTTCCAAGTTTACGCCAAGTTTCTTCGCATAAACGGGGTCAAGCGCGTGTTCCGCGTCGATAAACGCCGCAACGCCGCCCATTTTTTGCGCTTCTGCAATCGCGTGCAACGCAACCGTCGTTTTACCAGAAGACTCAGGACCGTAGATTTCGATAATTCTACCGCGAGGAAAACCGCCGATCCCTAACGCCAAGTCAAGTGTAAGACAACCCGAAGGGATAACTTCGATTTCCGTTTGTCCTGCCGCTTCGCCAAGGCGCATAATTGAGCCTTTACCGTACTGTTTTTCAATTTGCAACAATACGGCGTCAAGCGCCTTCATTTTTTCCGTGTTCTTTTCGTTTGCCATTGATTTATCTCCTAATTATTTTTTCTTTACAAATTTTTTGCGTGCTTATACGCCAAAAACAAAGCGTAATTGATTGCTTTTTCCGAAATATCCGCTCGTGAACCGTCGAACTTATAACGATACACAAAAATTCGTTCTTTCGTCCCTACCGCTACGTAACACAAGCCTACTGGGAGCATAGATTTATCCGTATTTGGACCTGCTAGCCCCGTTGTAGAAATCGCAAGCTCGCAATCTCCCGTTTTTAACAATCCAGCGCACATTTCATAGGCACATTGATCGGATACCGCACCAAAGGTGCGCAACGTATATTCGGAAACCCCTAAACGCTTTAATTTTGAACGCTCGTTATAGGTATTTAATCCCTCAAAGTACACCTCGCTTGCCCCAGAAACAGCGGTAAGTTTTCTCGCTACTCCACCGCCCGTAAAAGATTCTGCAACGCTAATTCTTAGCTTTCGCAATTTAAGCAAGTGGATAAGTTGCTCATTGATTGGCGTATCGTCAAGCGCATACACGCTATCGCCTAACCCGTCTACGAACAGTCTTAATATGCCGTCAACCACACCTTTTGAGAGTGTATTATTATAGGCAATTTCAATCCTTGAATCGTCGTAATCGCGGACATGGGTACATGAAATTGCATTTTTTGCAAGATTTTCAGTTTCACGAATCAATGCTTCTACACGCGCCTCGTTCGCGCCCATAGCTCGAATAACAAGCCGCTCGGAAGAAACTCCGTATTTCTTATCCAAAACGGGCAAACACGCCTGTTTTGCATACATCGTCCCCGTCTCTGTATCATCGGCAGAAAGCAAGAACAAATTATGTTTTTGATCGCCAAAAATCCCCGCAGTTACCATTTCCCCTTGCGGAAATACGTTGGGATAGACTTCGGATATATAGTTTCTTGCGATAGACAACACTCTCTTATCCGCTAAAAGCAGTACGTTTTCCATGGATTTTTGCAAACACGATAACGTTTCTCGGATTTTGCTTTCGTTCAAATAGTCAAATACGTACATCTCCGAAAAGGTGTAGCCGCGCGCGGAAAAAGCTTGCAGGACGGCGTTTTCACCCACATTGCCTGCAATCATTCTTTTTCGTAATACAACACACGCGTTTTTCATTTGCATTGCTCCAATTACGCTACTAAAATTATGCGTCCTTCAATACCTGCTTATTCTTTACAACGTAAGAAATCCCCGACCAAACGGTGAGAATGGTCGCAAGCGCGAATAATACGCAAGCCACACCGAAAATAACGTTGAACGCCGTACCAGTCAAATCAGCCGCGACTAAAAAAACAACGATACTAACGTCTTGGCAAGCCGTCTTATACTTACCGAGTTTTTCGGCTGCGAGAACGAGTCCGTTCGTTGCGGCAATTTGTCTAAACGCGCTGATGATAAGTTCTCTTGCCATAATCACACAAACGCATACCGCATACGTAATATAAAGCGCATCGTTCATATTTTTATGCCAAAACATCCAAGGCATCGTCAAAAGCAACATCATTGCCGTAGAAACAAGCACTTTGTCCGCAATCGGATCAAGGAATTTCCCAAGATTCGTGACAAGTTTATGCTTACGTGCGATATAACCGTCGATAAAGTCGGTAAACGCAGCAAGCGCGAACACAACCGCTGCAATCGCATAATTATAAGGCAAAATGCCGTCTAAAAAGAAGATTGCCACGAACACAGGAATCATAAAAATTCTCGTTAAGGTAATTTTATTGGGTAAGTTCATATTTCATAGTCCTCCGTATGACCATATAAATCGTAAGAATCGGCAGAGTCGACGATAATTTCGTAACGTTCCCCCTGCATTGCTTCGGCGGCGTTAAAATACACCTTGCCATCTATATCGGGAGCGCTAAAATACGCGCGTCCCACAAAACAATTTCTTTCATAATCAATTCCGTCGCAAAGCACTTCCACCTTTTTGCCGACAAAATCGTTCAAAATATCTGCGGAAATCTCCGCTTGCAACTCATACAGCGCACGTACACGGCGTTTCTTCGTTGCGTGATGGATTTGCGGCTTTAAGCGATACGCCCCCGTATCGGGCTCGCGCGAGTAGGCAAAGAAACCGCAATTTATCAGTCTTGCCTGACGAATAAAGTCCTGCATTCCTTCAAATTCCAATTCCGTTTCCGTAGGAAAACCGGAAATAAAGGTGGAACGAATCGCGATATTCGGAATTTTTGCGCGCAGCTTTTCAAACAAAGCAAGATAGCCTTCTCGAGCCCCCTTGCGATTCATCAATTTCAATACACGATTTTCCGAATGCTGCAAAGGAATATCCATATATTTCAAGATCTTATCGTTTGCCGCAATTTCGTCAATCAACTCGTCGGTGATCACGTCGGGATAGCAATATAACAAACGGATTCTTTGAATATTATCGAGCTTGGAAAGTTCCTGCAAAAGCTTGACAAATTTATTTTCGCCGTACAAGTCTTCGCCGTATCTCGTGCTATCCTGCGCGACAAGAATAAGCTCCGCCGTATCCCCTAAATCTTTGGCTTCGGCAACCAGCTTTTCCATAGGATAGGAACGGTATTTACCGCGAATTTTCGGGATTAAACAATAGGTACAATGGTTATAACATCCGTCCGCAATTTTCAAATACGCATAATGCTCGTCCGTAGTCAAAACACGCTCGGACAAATACCCATCGTTTCCTTTTTTTACGTAGTTTTGGCGGGAATCTTCAGCATACGATTTTTCCAAAGCCTCGAAAATCTTCTCGTAATCCAAAATTCCCAAGAAAACGTCCGCTTCGGATAAAGCACCGTACAATTCATCAATGAATTTTTGCGGTAAACAACCCGTCACAACAATTTTTTCCAAGCAACCGCTTTTATAATCGGCGCATTCGAGAATCGTCTCAATCGCTTCTTCCCTTGCCGATTGCAAAAACGCACAGGTATTGATAATCACGATTTGCGCCTTAGAAAGTTCGTCCGTCGTGCGACAATCCTTGCTTTTTAATAGCCCTAACAGTTTTTCCGTATCCACGCGGTTTTTATCGCAACCGAGTGAGATCACTCCAAAAAGTTTATTCGTTAGCATAAATCAGCCTTTTAGGCGCGAACAAAAAACTGAACGCGCCTTTTGTGTAGTTTTGTTATTGTATCGGTCCGTAAATACTCTCGTATTCGTCTTTGGTGATAAGCACCTTTCTAGCCTTCGCGCCGTCGAATGCGGAAATATAACCCATTTCTTCCATCCATTCGATAATTTTCCCTGCGCGATTATAGCCCGTCGCACATTTACGTTGAATCATGGAAATGGACGCGCTACCGCTAATAATTACGTGCTTCAACGCCTCGATTGCCATCGGATCAACCATCGTCTTATCCGAGCCACCGCCCACGCCGTCATCACCGCCACCGCTACGCGAATTATTGATATAATTCGTAGCTTCTTCGTCATAGTACGCTTCGTTATTTTGCTTGATGAAGTTTACGACGCGTTGCGATTCTTCGGGAGAAATAAATGCGCTTTGCACGCGGACGGGAGTATTGATCCCTTGCGCCGTATACAAGAAGTCACCTTTCCCCAAAAGCTTTTGTGCGCCCGATTGATCGAGAATAACACGTGAGTCTACGTCGGTTGCAACGCCGAATGCGATACGCGTAGGCAAGTTACTCTTGATAACGCCCGTAATAACGTCCGTAGACGGTCTTTGCGTAGCAACGATCAAGTGAATGCCTGCGGCACGCGCTTTTTGCGTAAGGTTTTGGATTCTATCTTCAATTTCTTTCTTTGCCGCGAGCATCAAGTCGGCAAGCTCGTCGATGATGATAACAATCTTCGGCAAACGCTCGTTCTTATCAAGCTGCTCGTTATACTGATCAAGATTGACCACGTACTTACCCGAACGGCTCATTTTTTCAAAAAGCTCGTAGCGGCGGTTCATTTCACCAATCGCCCAATTCAAACTTTGCACCGTCTTGTGTACGTCCGTAATAATTTCATTGATCATCAAGTGCGGCAAATCGTTATAAAGCACGAATTCCGTCTTTTTCGGGTCGATTAAAATCAAACGCAATTCTTCGGGCGAATACTTGTAAATCAAGCTGATAATCAACGCACCCAAGAACACACTCTTACCAGAGCCGGACGCACCGGCAACGAGCATATGAATCATTTTGGAAATATCGCCGTAAATCTTGCGGTTTGCAACGTCTTTACCCATCGCAAACATCAAGGACGACGGCTTTGCATTGACAAAGGTATCCCCTGCCAACATAGAACCAAGCTGAACGAACTGTCTTTCTTTATTCGGTACTTCAATGCTGACAACCCCCTCATCGTAGTTTGGATATACGTTTACACCGCTCGAATGCAATCCGATGGCAATCGATTGATCCAATGCAACAACTTTTTTGGGAGAAATATTACGGGGAATGACAAGATTATAGCGCGTGACCGTAGGCCCGAACGTTACCGAACCAATCGACGCTCCCGTTACCTTGAAATCTTCCAACGTAGCGATAATCGTCGCTTTCGTTTCTTCCACTTCTTCTTGGTTTGCCATCGGCTCAACATCACGGCAATCTAAATCGTCAAGCCTTACGCGAACGTAAGGACGGATAACCCGCGGTTTCTTCGGCTCGGATTTAGGAATATCCGGCGTTTTTTCCGCTTTCGGTGCAACTGGCGGTGCCGTCGGCACAACTGGTGCTTCACGCGTTTCTTCCACAGGAATTTCACGGCCAAAACTCATACGCGTGCCACTCAAATTTTCAGAATTATCACGAGTTTCTGCCATGCCACGATCGCTACCGCGTTCTGCAAAATCGGAAGACAATTCATAAGGATCGTCGTCAAGCAAATTCAAGCCGTCTCTATCCCCTCGCTCCGTCCCACGCGAATCTTCGTTTTCGTAAGATTCCGTATACGGACGGCTCACGTCTACGCTTTCTTCACGCGTTTCGCCCAATCTTCTCGATAAAAGATCGGGTTCTTCCGTGTCCCCAAAAACTCTCGGGTTCTCGGTAGAGAACAATTCCATATATTCATGGCGTTTATACTCGCCACCACGCGTCGATTCTTGCGCGTCTTCTTCCAAGTCCTCAACCACTTCTCTACGCGAATCGTCTAACGACTCAACACTCGCTCTTTCTTCGCGCTTGGGTTCGTCAAAAATCGGATAGGAAACAGGTTCTTGCGGCTGAGGCGTAGGCTCTTGCCACGTTTGCATAGGTTCAATGGGTTGTGCTGGCGGTTCGGACTGATACGCAGTATTCGAACCGTAGTTTTGATAATTTTGCGTTTCGTCCTTGAATACTCTCGCCGGTGCGATATTTTCCGCATTGTTTACGGAATTTTCATACGCATTCGAATAGGATTCATACCCAGACGATACGGGTTGCGTAGGGTCTACGGGCGGTCTTTGATTGACTTTTGCCGTAGGATCGAACAACAAGTTTCTACTATAATTTTCAGCAGGCGTACCGCCGAAAAGGAATTCGCGACTATTTTGGAATTCATACGCATTTCGCAAATCCACCCCTTGACCGTCGGTATTTTGCGCGCCAAACGGCGAAAATGCCTGCCCTTCTTTCCCTTCTTCGGAAAGGCTTACGCCAGGGCGTTGCGTCACGGTCGGTTGCGCATAGCCAAATTGCTGCGCAGGCTCTTGTGTGGGAGCTTGTCCTACGTAAACGTTTTGCGTTTCTTCCATCGGCTTGGTTTGCGCAATCGGCGTAGAGGTCACGGAAACGGGAATATTTACCGCCTCCGACTGCGTTACGGATTGTTCCGGCGTTTTTTCCTTCTTTGCGACCTTTTCCCCCTTCT
>SVHQ01000211.1 GCA_015055785.1 Clostridiales bacterium
TTGACATTACCACGACGGATCCCGAGGGAGAAGCGGAGAGATACGGAAAGCTTTTGCGCGAGAATCCCACGGACATTGTGGTTATGGGTATCGGTGAAAACGGTCATATTGCGTTCAACGATCCCCCCGTTGCGGATTTTAAAGACCCGAAAACGGTAAAACCCGTAAAGCTTGACGAAATCTGCCGCCAACAGCAGGTCAACGACGGATGCTTTGTACGTATCGAAGACGTGCCTACGCATGCGATGACGCTTACCGTGCCCACGCTTGTGTCTGCGCCGTATTTGTTCTGTATTGTTCCTGCGCCCACGAAGGCGAAGGCGGTGTATGAAACGCTAAACGGCACGATTGACGAACATTGTCCTGCCAGCATTCTTCGTTTGCAAAAGAACGCAATTTTGTATTTGGATGATAAGAGCAGCGCTTTGCTGTAATGGAATGATAAAACGCCCGATACTCGGGCGTTTTGATTTTATGCGTCGGTTGCCTTTTTCTCTTCCGATGGAGCAATTCCAAAGGCTTTAACGTATTGTTTATAGAATCCGACGTACGATTCAAATCCGCATTGTTCGTACACGTCGGTTGGACGGCTGCCGCATTGAATCAGCTTTTGGGCATGTAAAATTCGTTTCGTATTGATATACTTTTTAGGGGGAATTTTCAGTTGATCTTTAAAGAGTTTGAAGAAATACGATTCCGTTATGAACAGTGCGTTGCTGATTTCTGAAATGCTTTTGATGGTAAAAAGATTTTCATTAATATACGCCAAAGCCTTTTCCAAAATGGGTGATAAAGAGGAAGAGATCCCTAAAAGATTCTCTTTGGCAAAGCGAATATTCAATAGGATTTCTTGCAATAACCCCGAGAGAATTTGTTCGAATTCGGATTGCTCCAAATGTTCTTTATAATATTCGATGCGTTCGAAATTTTGCGCAATAATCCCGCCTGACGGACAATGAATCACTTCGACGTCCGGGCTGATTCTATCTAAGAATTCAGCGTTTACAAAATCGGGATAGAAAGCGATGTTGTGCCGTTCGTATTCGGCGTTGGATTCAAGCTGTAAGTAGTGATAGGTTGTTGGCCGAGTAAAGACGAGATCGTGTTTCTTTAATTTATATTCACGGTTTTCAATGACGTAAGAAATATCCCCGCTCTGAATGTAGAGTATTTCATAAAAGTTGTGCGTATGTTTCATAAAAACGTCTTTTCGTTCGCAGGGATTTTTATAGAGCAGATAATTATACAGTACCAAACCGCTAAAATTGCTATTTTCCATACTATTTCTCCTCGTGATGATTCCGTTAAAAGTATAGCAAATTATTTTAGATATAGCAACTTTTTTGCGGGGAATACTATATTTTTGGAAATATAAAAGGATATTTTTGAGTATTTACTTTTAAAATAATATTATATATAATAGAGATACAAGCATATTTAAACGACAAAAAGGAGAATCAGTATGGAAAAAAAGTTGAATCTTGCGATTATCGGTCAAGGTAGAAGCGGTAAAGATATTCACGGTGTGTATTATCTTTCCGAGCGTAATAAGTATTATCAAGTAAAATACGTAGTAGAGGCGGATGCGCGCCGCCGCGAAAAAGCGGAAAAAATGTATGCAGGCTGTAAAGGTTTTGAAAATTATCAAGAACTGTTCGCTTGCAAGGATATTGATGTAGTGGTGAATGCTTCTTATTCGGAGATGCATTATTCGATTACGAAAGACCTGCTTGAACATGGGTTTAACGTTTTGGTGGAAAAGCCCTTCGGAAAAGCGCAATACGAGTGCGATGACTTGGAGGTTACGGCAAAGAAGAACGGCGTTGTGTTAGCAGTGTTTCAAAACACCCAGCTTGCACCTTTCTATCTCGATGCCCTGGCTCGCATTGCAAAGGGTCAGCTTGGCGACGTGAAGCAGATCAGTATTCGTTACAACGGTTTTGCCCGTCGTTGGGATTGGCAGACTCTGCAAAAGAAAGTCGCAGGTAGCGCTTATAATACGGGACCTCATCCCATCGCAATGGCTTTAGGATTCCTGGGCTTTGACGATAACGTTCGCGTGGCGTATTCGAAATTGGATCGTGCGCTTACTAGCGGTGACGCCGAAGACGTTGTCAAGATTATTTTGGATGCTCCTGGTAAGCCCGTGGTCGATATTGAAATCAACTCTACGGATGCTTTCTCTGATTATAACTTGAAGATTCAAGGCTCGAAGGGTACGATGAAGAGTACGCCTGCAAAGTATCAAATCAAATATATCGTGGACGGCGAAAATCCCGAACGTCCCGTGGTAGAAACCTTCTTGCAGGATGAAAACGGCGAACCCTTGTACTGTTCGGAAAAGTTGAATTTTCATACGGAAGAAGGCACGTACGAAGGTACGGCATTCGATGTTGGTACGGCAGAAATTTACAAGAATCTTTACTACGTATTGACGGAAGGCGTACCTCTTGCGGTTGCGTTGAAGCACTCCAGAATGACGATAGGCGTCATTGAAACGGCGCATGCGCAAAATCCCATGCCCGTAAAATTTTAAAGTAAAAGGACGGTTTGAACCGTCCTTTTATTTTCTTATAAGAGTATAGCTGTGAGCCCCCAATATAAAAGAGAAATCGTGGCGATGGATAAAATGGTCGACCCCAGGGTTGTGATGACGGCAGTTTCGGTGTCGCTGTCAAACTGATCTGCAAAGGTGCTTGAAAGACCTGCGGTCGGCGTACAGAAAGCGATGAAGAACGCAAAGACCATTGCATTATTGATGATGGGGAATGCTAATTTTAACAGCAGTATCAATGCGATTGCAAGCACGGGCGAGAATACCAGCTTGAATGCAGCTGAAAAGTACGTGATAGGTGCGGAAAAAATTTTTCGAAAGGGAACAGTGGCTAATTTAATGCCGATAATCGTCATGGAAAGTGGAGTGACCATATTCCCAAGCTTGCTTGAAAAGTCGGAAATTTGAGGTAAAATCGTGGGCAGTTTTAAAAGATTACAGAGCAAGCCGAGTAAGAATGCGAACAGAATGGGATTGAGTAAAGC
>SVHQ01000212.1 GCA_015055785.1 Clostridiales bacterium
ACAGGGGTCTGCAATAAGCTTCAGGAAGATCTTGTCCCCCTCCCATATGGGAAGCTTCTCCACTTCCTCCTTGGGCACCCAGACAAGCTCTCCTTCGTCGCATTCGGTCATCTCCCCGGAAAAATCCTCCGTGGTGAACAGATGCATATACTCTGTTTCATACTTGTCTGTCACAAAGGTCACGATGGCGCGGAATTCCAGCTTTCCCGCAACAAGCCCTGTTTCCTCAAAAATCTCCCGCTTGGCGCAGTCCTCCGGGCTCTCCTTATCTTCAAAGCCGCCGCCCACACCGATCCATTTATCCTTGTTGATATCCTTTTCTTTCTTTACCCGGTGCAGCATCAGGTACTTTCCGTCCCGCTCCAGGTAGCAAAGTGTCGAATTTCGCATGTCCGCCTCCTCTTTTTTTGAAGCATAACATAGAAAACAATAAATGTAAATTGCATCCGAAAAAAGTTTGTGCTATAATAAACCGTAATTTTTGATAAAGGTTGGTGTTTCCTTATGCCGGCAACGATCTCCAGAGGCATTCGCGCCCCAATTATTCGGGAAGGCGATGACATTGTCAAAATCGTGGCGGACTCTATTCTTGAGGCCTCCAAAAACGAAGGCTTCCCCTTGCATAACCGGGACGTCGTTGCGGTCACCGAGTCTGTTGTTGCCCGTGCAGACGGCAACTACTGTTCCGTGGATGACGTGGCACAGGATGTGCGGGAAAAGCTTGGCGGCGGTACCGTCGGCGTGATCTTCCCCATCCTCAGCCGTAACCGTTTTGCTATCTGCCTGCGCGGCATTGCCCGTGGCGCAAAGAAAGTTGTCCTCATGCTCTCCTACCCCAGCGATGAAGTGGGCAACCACCTCTTCGATCTGGATGCACTGGATGCAAGCGGCGTGAACCCCTTCTCCGATGTACTGTCCCTTGCGGATTACCGCCGTGCTTTCGGCTATCCCAAGCATCCCTTTACCGGTATGGACTATGTGGAGTACTACGAGGGTCTGATCCGTGAGGAAGGCGCCGAGGCTGAGATCATTTTCGCAAACCACGCCTCCTCCAAAATAAAGGTCGGTGGGAGCAAAGTTCCAAATAGATTTTACGCCCGCATCAACAACGCGTTTTGCCATTTGCTCGGCGTACTCTTTTTGAACGGAAATTATCGCTATATCAACGTGGTTTTTAGATAGATAATCTTCAAGTTCACTAGCATTGTAAACTTCAACGCCTAAAACACCTGATAAATGTTCCGTTTCTACGTCGAACACCGCTTTGACGAAAACGTTTTCGTCGGCAAAGCCTTTGTAACTTATAAGGGCTTGCCCTATTCTACCACCACCGATAACGATTGCGTTGTGGCGCTTGTTTATCCCCAAAATTTCTTGCATAGAGTTTTTTAGAAACTCAACGTCGTAACCAACGCCCGTTTGACCAAATCCGCCAAAGTGAGAAAGGTCTTGGCGTACTTGCGACGCGGTTATGTTGAGCGCGTTAGAAATAGTTTTTGAAGAAACCCTATCAATTTGACTATTGCACAAATCTTTTAAGTAACGATAATATTTAGGAAGTCTTTCAATGACTCTATCAGATATTTTGTTATTGTCCATTTCGATTTCCTTGCCTTTCCTTATAAAAAATGATAAAATAATTATATGGTAAAAATTTCAGCAAAACTTATAAAAAATCATAGAACGATAAAAAGCATAACTTACAAAAACGTTTGCGAATATTATAGTTCTGACTTTTATTTTCATTTAAGCGAAACTTGTAGAAAACTCGATATTGCAACCCCCGTAGTTATCAACTACCATAGGGAGAGTTACGAAAAATTTAACTTTATCAAGTTCAAGCCCGGTGACTTTATTGATAGCGTTAATTTTGACGAGTTGTTAATTGAGAATATAGACGTATAATTTTTTTAATACTCCCCATATTAGATTTAGGGGGTATTATGAAAATTACAAGTATTATTTCTTTTGTACTCGTGATAATCGGCGCACTCGTTTGGTTGCTCGTCGGACTTTTCGACTTTAACCTCGTTGCAATGATTTTCGGCGGAGGCGCGGACGCAATCGTTTCGCGTATACTCTATTCTCTGGTAGGCTTATCTGCATTGTGGCTATTATTCTACTGGGCAATGTATCATCCGTTCAGAGCGATAGACTAAATAGCCCGATTGTTAGTTGCTTAAACGGGAAATTAAAAAGTAACACGCACGGAAAGCAAATAGCTTTCCGTGCGTTTATTTTAAACAACTCATAGAAATAGCCACCGCAAACTTCGGTGGCTATTTTATTATTCAGCTTTAGCCGTTTCTTCTTCAATAGTTTCTATCTTTTCTTTTGACACCTCTATTGATCCACTTGTTCGTTTTGTTAATTTTTTAGACAAAAACGAACCCAACAGTTTTTCAAACAACAGATAAGCAACACAGCACCCGACAAACAAAACGGCAAAATATACAGCCATTCTTACCCAATTAGACGAATCGTTAAAAAACCGTCCACGGCGATATATGATAAAATACGTTACCATATAAAGTGGCATGTGCCAATAGAATATGGACGTACTAAGTTTACCTAAAGCCCTCATAACACGGTTACCAAGAATAATATCGCTTATCGGCCACAATACGCAATTTAATAAAATTGAAGGGCAAACCAATAAGGAAAGAACATAACGACTATCTCCCGCCAAGCGTTCAAACCCCTCAAAATACGAAGCGATAAAAAACGCCACGGAAAGAACCAGTCCCGCTATGGCAATCCATTTCTTTTTGTTTAACGACACGTTTGATCCTTGCCAAAATTCAGCAATCAAACACCCTAAAAAGAAATTAAAAATACCTTCACCATCTTTTTGATAGCAAAACGGGAATTGCCATAAACGACTAAGTAGAATATACCCCCACAGTATCAATAACAATATTCCGTAAATGAACCTTGACTTTTTTCGCCTTGAAAAATAACATACTAGCCAAAACAGAATATAGCAAAGCATTAAAACAC
>SVHQ01000213.1 GCA_015055785.1 Clostridiales bacterium
ATATTCCTTTTTCAAGAAGTTACCGCTAAGGCCCATCCATTCCGTTTGCACAACAATCTTCGCCGTTCCGTTTGATTTCGCTTTCAAAATACCGTTTTGATAGGCAAGCACGTTGTCATCAGATACCTGTACCCGAACGTCACAATCAAAAGACGAATTGTTGAATTGTACTTTTCCGCTTATAGGGAAATCTTCGCCCACAGAGAGAAGAATTTCATCCTCAACGACGTGGTCTAACGTCAAGTATGGTTGAATGTCCCCAAAAGTCACGACGATGTGGCAAGTTTTGCTTTCTTCGCCATAGGTTACGGTGACGTACGTTTCCCCTTCGCCAACGGTTACGATTTTCCCGTTTTCCACCGTGGCAACAGACGGATTGCTTGAAGTCCAAGCCAACGTTTTTCCAGACTCGGGTGTATATGTCGCAAGCAATTCAAACGTTTCGCCATAAATAAGAGTCTTGTTTTCTACGTTCAACGAAAGCGCAGCCTTTTGTTCACTAGATGAAGACGACTCGCCGCCGCCTTTCTCTTTACATCCCGAAGCAAGCGCAGAAATGGAAAACAGACAAGTCAACGATAATGCCGCCACCAATATTTTTTTCGTTAAAAATTTCTTTTTATCCGTTCTCATAAGCTCTCCAACGTCGAATCAATGCTAACAAATTCTCGAATACGCGTAACACCTAACTCGCCAATTAACATTTTATAATTTTTCTTTAATGCCGAATACTCTGTTTCCGTATAATAATCACGATAATTACAAATTGCAACGTACGCAGGATTCAGCCATTCCATATCGATATGGTGCTTTAATGCGGTATATAATTCCGCATCCTTTTCATATACGGAAATGGCTTCATACGCGCGGTCAAATCTGATCATCATTCCGTTGATAAACCCATAACTCCAATATTTCGGCGCGGTAGAAACCGTAGTAGAAGTAGACGAGGACGACCAGCCTTGCTTTGCCGTCTGAACACCGAACCACAAGCGGTATTCCGTAAATACTTCTTGCATAATATCTGCCGCATCTTTATACATAGCATCGAAATATGCGTCTATCAAATCGTTTACATCCAACGACACGTTCCAAGCAAGCTTACTGCAAATATAGTTTGCCAAAGTGAAGAAACCAGTATATGCGCCCCTTTGGTCATCTTGAATTTGAGGGAACGTAAATATATAGTTGTTTTCTTTCAAAAATTTATAATAATCACTGTAAAAACTATAATTGTCGTAGAACATCATATAATCATTGAAAAATGCGCCATACGACCATGCCCAGCTATTTTTGTAAACCTTGCCCCAAGCGCTAAAATATTCAGCGGGCTGTTGATTGGTTTCACTGTCGAAAGGTTTTCCGTAATCAAACCCACTCATTGCACAGAACGGCACTACGTTTACCCCCTCAATGGGCTTTACGTCATCTTTAATATGAATTGTTCCATCTTCCTCTATGCTAAACGGAGGAACTGATGCATCGGCATACGAAAAGAACATATACTGGAAATTCTTTCTCGCATACGCCGCATTTTCAGGAAGCGCCATCCAATCGTTTACCTTTTTACCGACTTCATTCATAAAACGAACGATGGTGGCAGATTTCGCGCCTTCGTGTTCCATTGCAAAATCTTCGCATGCGTTGCAATTACACAAGGGAGCCATATCCATAATACCTAACTGTACGGCAATATACTGCGGATATTCTTCCGCGGGATAGAAACGTAATGATTCTTCAATCTTTTCCGCACATTTGGTTGTCATGATATCTCGTTCTGCCTCATCCCCTCTTGCCATATAGCAAAGCTGCGACCCGTCGCTGCTATAAAACTTCGGATGAGCTTTTTCGTATTCTTCTTTCGGCAAATAATGTAAACTGTTGTGGTCACTCTTGACGGGAGAATTTATCGTATGCCCCGTGTGAATAGGCAACATCAAATTGCCATAGGCATCTAAGGAACGCATACGATATGCAAACATCTGATCGTCTATCTCCTGCGTAGAGGGATTCATCGTGCCTCTTCTTTGACGGTATTGAATATCAGGGATATCCGTTACGTCAAAATTCAACAGTTTCTCCGCTTTCACGTTTTTATCCAACGTATAACAATCATAGGAATACGTTTCGAAATTAAAGTGGATCTTTAAGAAATCGTATACCCCGTACAAAACGGCAACGTCCGAACCGCCTGCTATATAAATTGTATCGTCCTTCGTAATGATACGCAATCCGTCGCGATGCAACTTTTCCTTGTTAATCGTAATCCCTGATGATTGCAACAGCGAAGTTTCGCCTAAAGATATGTATTTTACGTTTTCCGTATGCGTTTTCCCAGCGTCCGTCACAACGGGAAGCGTAACCCCCGTTGCTTCTTTTACGATACGAACAAGCTCGTCTTTCGCATAGCCAAGCTCCGCAGAAATTGTCGTAGGCATTACGATTTTATAATCGGTCTGTCCATCTTTTATCAACCATTTATCCGTTTCCGTATAAATAAATTGATGATTCAAATTCTTCTCTCCCGAAAGCTTTTTATTCTTACAAGACGAAAAGATTGTAACAAGCGATAAGGACATTATGCAGCTCAATATTAAAGCAATAAATTTCTTCATAAATTCCTCCTTTTTTTTACTTCGCTCGTACATTATAACAAACGTATGCAGTATTTCCTGCCTCGTCAGAGCAATACAAATAAATTTTATATTCCCCTGCTTTTTTCAGGGTGTACGCATTTTGCGATGCGCCAATATATTCACCTTTCTCCGAATATACAACAATCCATACCTCTAATTCTTCAACGGAAGAAATATTGTCTTGCACTGTATATTTCAAAGGCGAAATTTCCGCTCCGACAGATACTCGTTGTGTTTTTCCGCTATCGTTGTTCAACGTAATGGTAGGTGCAATTACATCGATTACACTAATCGATTGACGAAGCGTCGTTGAATTGCCTACACCATCCGTCACCTCATAAATCAC
>SVHQ01000214.1 GCA_015055785.1 Clostridiales bacterium
ACAAGAGTTTGTAGTACCAAGGTCAATACCAATAACTTTACCTGCCATAATTACACTCCTTTCGCCGTTTTTCACGGCTTTCCTTTTTATTTACAATTATATGTAACCAGCAAATTTTTACCTTAAACACAAAAATCACGAAAATTACAAAAAAATTTTTTATTACAAAAAATCACGGCTCTGCGGTTTTTTCCGCAAAGCCGTTTTACAATCATCTTATGCTTTTACGTATCACGCACGGAGATATGCGTTGTCCAGCCAATTGGTTCATTTGTCCTTGAATAATAATGGGATTTGTAATTATCCCTATCATAAAGAACGCACAAATTGCCATTTTTATTCTTTTCTCTTCCGCTCCTTGTCTTTTTAAAATACCGCTCGTTCTAAATTGCCATACAATAGAATATATTCCAAACGTACAAAGTACCAACAAGCTCGTTAAAAATCCACTCATCCCTTTCTTCTCATTTCTGCAAACCTCATTTTGAACGGAAGAAATCCAATACAAATCATAAGGCGCACTAAAAGCCCTCATCAACATAAACATCAAAAATCTATTTCTTCTAGTATACATTTTTAACCCTCCCACATAATAATAAGGCACAATGTGCCTTTTGTCAAGTAAAAAATTGCACATTGTGCTATTATTTTTATATGATTAAGATAGAAGATATTCAAAGAAGATTGCGCGAGGCAATACAGTATAGCAACGTTTCCCAAAAAGAGTTAGCCAAAAAATTGGGAATAAACCCGTCCACGGTTAGCAAATATATGCGTTTAGACAAATTCCCGTCCTTAGACACGTTTGCAAATATCTGCGAAATTTTAGATATTTCTGCCGACGAAATTTTAGGTTTGAAATAGACACACAAAAACGGCTCTGCGATTTTATCCGCAAAGCCGTTTTTTACGCCGCTTTTTCTTTTATAAGAGTTCTTTCTTTAAATACACGCTGTCTTTTTCGGTAATTTCACGGATAACTCTGCAAGGATTTCCCGCCGCAAACACGTTGTCGGGGATATCCTTCGTCACCACGCTCCCCGCGCCGATTACGCTGTTTTCCCCAATCGTTACGCCACCGCAAACCGTAACCCCCGACGCAAGCCACACGCCGTCCTTAATGACAATCGGCTTCGCGTATTCGATATCGTACGCCGTTCCGTCCTCTTTAAAACGCATTTTCCGTTCCTTCGTAAGCAAGGGATGCACGGGCGGAACAAGCTGACAATTCGGACCGATAAACACGTCGTTGCCCAAGGTAACGGGCGCGCAATCGAGCACCGTCAAATTAAAATTCGCATAGCAGTTTTCCCCCGTAAAAAAGTTCACGCCGTAATCGAACTGCACGGGCCCTTGCAGATACGAGCCTTTGCCAAGATTTGGACAAAGCTCCCGCAAAATCCCTGCGCGTTTCTCTTCTTCATCCTCGTAGGTATCGTTGTAATCCTTACTCAATTTGTGCGCTTTGCAACGCATTTTCACAAGTTCTTTTTCCGAAGTATCATAGAGCTTTCCTGCGCTCATTTTTTCAAATTCCGTCATATTCTCTCCTTATAGGTAGGGACAAAGCGTATCTTATTTGCCCTTTCTCGTTATTGCTGACAGCTATACGTACCCCGTCCTTTCTTATTTTAAACAAGCCCGCAAAACTTATTCAAAAAACGGCTCTGCAATTTTACTTGCAAAGCCGTTTTCCCTTTATGTTTTTCCTTATGAAATAAAGAAATAAGGAACGAGGAACATTGCCACCGACAGAATAAATACCAACGTCGAAAGATATTTTACCCCAAGGCATTTTTTCGTCTTAATCCCAAACACAAACGAGACGATGCCCAACGCCAGAGCCGCCATGGAACAGATAATCGCAACAGCTACAGCCGCAGGATCCCAATAGATATACGAATCTTCATAATAGTAGGAAGAACTGTTATAATAGTCTGTTTCACCAAACGCAATCGCTAAAAAGACGAAAAACAACGTCGCCACAATAAACGCAAATGAAATAGTACCGAACAATTTAGACAGTCTCGCCGCCTTTTCCACCACTTCCGTTTTAGGCTCTGCCTTTTTCTTTTCCTGATCGTTTACCCATGCGCCACAATGTATGCAAATAGCCGCATTTTCCAAAACTTCCTTACCGCAATATCTACAAAACATGAACTTACCTCCTTTGTATGTGTATTCAGCGATTTTTTATATTATATACCACGCAATACGTTTTGTCAAGAAAAAATTTTCTCTTACAACGCCAACGAGCGGATATACGCTACCAAATCGTCCGCCCACTCTTTATGCGCCGTAGCGCTCGGGTGATTGATTGCGCCGTCGTTGTTTGCCGTAATTGCAAACGGCGTATACACAATTTTTTCATCCTGCATCGATTCCACAGCCCCTTGAATACCAAGGCGAATCGTTGCATTGCTGTTCGTCATGCCGTACAAGCATATAATCTATGCGTCGGGATTTACTTCTCGCACTCTTTGTAAAAATCTTTGATAATCTTTGTGGAATTGCAACGAATAGTTCGGATCCCCGTCGTGTGGACGGCTGATATAAGAACACTCTACCGCACCCAAATCTATGACGATGATATCCGGAGTAAAATCAAAGGCATAACGGCCTATGTTCGTCATTGAAACCTGCTCGTAAAGGGTTTCCATGTTTATCGGCGCCCAGAAATGCACCGTCGTCGCAATCCCTTCGCCCGCAAGAATCGAATAATCCGCCCCCAGCTCGTGCGCCGTAAGGTATGCGTAGCTCTTAGACGGGTCGGAATTGTCCACAGTCCCCTCTTGCCCCTGCGAACCGCCCGTGCCAAAGCCTGCCGCCGCGGAACTGCCGATGAACTCTATCTTCAAGTCGGATTTTTCCGGCGCGACACAGAATTTATCTGCCGTAAAGCCGAGAATATCCCATTGCGCGTACTGTTCCTCCGACGCCTTGACGATGCGAACGATATGGGATATTCTCGGCTTTA